>JASHWN010000087.1 GCA_030044035.1 Xanthobacteraceae bacterium | reverse complement strand
TGTGCGCCGTTGCGAAGCCGATGCGGCGATCGCGGCTTGTTGGGTTCGTCCTCGAGCGATGCCGCGCTTTGCCGGCGACCGCGACGTTCTGGCTGGCCGCCGGCATGCTGTCGCTGTCCATCGTTTTGGGCGGCGGCACGCGCAGCGGTTTCTTGTCGGACGCACTGTTGCAGCTCGCCGCAATCCCGCCGCTCCTGATCGCGGCATCGCGGCTCGCCGCGCTCAAACGCGCCGACGCCGAAGCGTTTCGGCATATCAGGCCCGGCTTGCTGTTTGCGGCCGCGATCGCGCTCGTGCCGCTGATCCAGCTGGTTCCGCTGCCGCCGGCGCTTTGGACGCTGCTGCCGGGCCATGCGCCGATCGCTGCCGCGTACGAGGCCGTGCAGCGCAGCCCCGGCTGGCTGCCGATCAGCGTGTCGCCGGATGCGACGATGTTGAGCGCGCTGGCACTGCTGCCGCCATTTGCGGTGTTGTTCTGCGTCATGCTGCTCGACTATCGAGAACGCCGGCTGCTGAGTCTCTTGTTCGTCGCGCTCGGCGTTGTCAGCTCGTTTCTCGGCCTGTTACAGATTTCGCAGGGTCCGGCGAGTCCGCTGCGGTTCTTCACGGTGACCAACGCCGCCGACGCGGTCGGTTTCTTCGCCAACAAAAATCATTTCGCGGCCCTGCTGTATGCGGCATTGCCGTTTGCCGCCGTGTTTGCGCTCGATGCCGGGTCGGCAGTTCGGCTCGGTCGCAAGCGCAATTGGTTCGAGGCCGGCCCGGTCCTGCCCGTCACACTAAGCCTGCTCGCCATCGTGGTTCTGATCGCGGCCGAAGCCATGGCGCGCTCGCGCGCTGCCATGGCGCTGACCATGGTGTGCCTGCTCGGCATTTGTGCGCTTGCCGGCCGGCGGCGCTCGTTCAAGCAAACCCCAACCGGACTGATCCTCGTCGCGGCGGGGATCGCCATAGTCTTGGTGCTGCAGTTTGGCCTTTACCGCATCATGCAGACGCTTGCCGCCGACCCGCTGGAGGACTCCCGTTGGGTGTTCCTGCGCAACACCGTTGCGGCGGCCGAAGCGTACATGCCGTTCGGCGCTGGGATGGGTACCTTCGTTCCGGTTTATGCGATGTTCGAAAAGCCGGCGGACCTCTTTGCGCAATACATCAACCATGCGCACAACGACTTCGCCGAACTCTGGCTGGAATCGGGGGTTTTCGGCATCGGCCTCTGCAGCGCATTCCTGCTGTGGTTTGTGGTGCGGGCGGCAAAAATCTGGCGCGGTCGGCCGCTTGCCGGCGGCGGCGATCTCGACCGCTTGCTGGTGCGCGCCGCGACTTTGGTCATCGCGCTCCTTTTGGTCCATTCGCTCGTCGATTACCCGCTACGCACCGCGGCCATCATGGCGGTCGTCGCCTTCGCCTGCGGTCTGATGCTGGAGCCGGTAACGGGTGCCGTGCGCGCGGCGGTGCAAACGCCGGCCGAGCGCGCCGGCAGCGTGGCGAGCGCGCCGGAACTGCCGGCAAGCGCGGCCGGTTTGCCCTGGCGCCCGCCGAGCACGACGGTCGTGACGCCGTCGCCAACCAAGTCGACCAGGCGCTGGGGTGAAGGCGTCGACTGGCCGGAGGCCTGGCGCAAGCCGGGCGCGGGATCGAGCGGCAAGAAGCCGGGCCCGCAGGACAAGCCCGACGGCAAATGAGCGGTTCGGCCGCAAACCCTAGCTGGGCGCCCAAGGCTTTGATTTACATCGAATAATGGCAGAGCGCCCACCCTTGCGCAGGACCGGCCACAAGGGGTAAACCACTTGCAGGGTGCACGGGCGACGACCGCGGGTTTTCACCCGTGGTGCGGTAGCTTGGAAGCGTGCGCCACCGCCCGCCGTCCCGACCATAGCAGAGCATGAACGACGTCACGTCGCGGGCATTTTCCGCCAAGGCGACTGGATTCGATCGGCCGATTCAGCATCCGCGCGACGACGAGGAGCGTCGGCGCTGGCAGGCCGCCAATCGCGACTGGTGGGAAGCTGCGCCAATGCGCTACGACTGGCGCGATCGGCTGGATGCCGCGCCGGGCAGCGCCGCCTACTTTGCCGAGATCGACCGCCGCTTTCTGTCTTCGGTCCGGCAATTCATGCCGTGGCGCACGCTGCCGTTCGACGCGGTGATTCCATTTGACGAGCTGGCCGCCAAGGACGTGCTGGAAATCGGCGTCGGCCACGGCACGCACGCCCAGCTCCTGGCGCCGCGCGCGCGCTCGTTCGTCGGTATCGATCTGACCGCCACCGCGACGACGATGACCAAAAAGCGTTTGGCATGGTCCGCCATGGCCGGATCGATCGTGCAGATGGACGCCGAGCGCATGGCGTTCCGCGACGGCAGCTTCGATTACGTTTGGAGCTGGGGCGTGGTCCATCAATCGGCTGACACGCGGCGGGTCTTGGCCGAGATCAATCGCGTGCTGCGGCCCGGCGGCGCCTGCACCGTCATGATCTATTACCGTTCCTGGTGGAATTACCAGGTTTGCGGTTTCTTGCGCTGGCTGTTGCTCGGCCACGGCCGGACCTGGCGCAGCGTACATCACGCCAGCCAAAGCGGCACCGACGGCGCAATCGCACGCTATTACAAGCCGGCGGAGTGGCGCGCCGAGAGCAAGGACTTTCTGACCGTGACGTCGATCCAGCTGTACGGCATGAAGAGCGATCTCGTGCCGCTGCCGCACGGCCGATTGAAGCAAGGTATTATGCGCGCGATTCCGGATGCTGCCGCGCGCCTTTTGACCCGACACTTGCGCATGGGCTCGTTTCTCGTCGCCACCATGGTCAAGCCGGCGGCGCAATGAACGCCTGGTCCGGATTTTAATAGCTGCGCCACGCCATGTGCGGCATCGCCGGCATTTACGCCTACCGTGATACCCCCGGTCCGCTCGACCTGACCGAGTTGCGCGCGATGCGCGACCACATGGCGGTGCGCGGCCCGGACGGTTGCGGCGAATGGGTTTCGGCCGATGGCCGCATCGGCTTCGGCCACCGCCGACTTGCGATCATCGATTTATCAGAACAAGCAGCGCAGCCGATGGTGAGTGCGGATGGCGCCGCGGTGATCGCGTTCAACGGCGAGATCTACAATTACAAAGCTTTGCGCGCCGGCCTGGAAGCGAAGGGCGGGGCGCTGCACACGCAATCGGACACCGAGGTTCTGCTGCATCTTTATGCGCTCAAGGGCGCGGCGATGGTGCACGACCTGCGCGGCATGTTCGCCGTCGCGCTGTGGGATGCCGCAAGAGGGGGCTTGTTGCTCGCGCGCGATCCTTACGGCATCAAGCCGCTTTATTATGCCGATGACGGCCGGACCTTGCGCTTTGCCTCGCAGGTCAAGGCGCTCGTCGCCGGCGGCCGCATCGGTCTCGATCCGGACCCCGCCGGCTGGGCCGGCTTCTTTTTGTTCGGCAGCGTGCCGGAGCCCTATACGGTCCACAGCGCCGTCCGCGCCGTCGAAGCCGGAACCACGTTGTGGATCGATCGCTGCGGTCCTGCGCGTCCGACGCGCTATTTTGCAGTGTCGCGCCCGTTTGCGGCGGCGCCAAAAAAGCTCGCGCCCACTCCAACTGTGGACGCGCGTGAGCGTATCCGCACGGCGCTCCTCGACAGCGTGCGCCATCATCTGGTCGCCGACGTTCCGGTCGGCATCTTTCTGTCGTCCGGAATTGATTCCGCGACGCTGCTCGGCCTGATGCGCGATGCCGGCCAAAAACGCGACGTCGAGGCGATCACGCTGCGCTATGACGAATTCCACAGGCGACGCGACGACGAGGCGCCGCTCGCCGCGTTCACGGCGCGGCATTACGGCGCCCGGCACACGATCCGCACCGTGACGCGCGAGGAATTTCGCGTCGACCTGCCGAAAATTTTTGCGGCGATGGATCAGCCCACGATCGACGGCATCAACACCTGGTTCGTCGCCAAGGCGGCGCGCGAGCGCGGGCTGAAAGCCGCGCTGTCCGGCCTCGGCGGCGACGAATTGGTCGGCGGCTATCCGTCGTTCAGCGATATTCCGCGCTGGGTGCGGCTGACCCGGCTCGGCTCTTTCGTGCCTTTTCTCAGCGCCGCGGTCCGGCATGCGATCGCGGCATTGAACGGCGTGGTGCCGCTCATTCATCCCAAAGCGGCGGGCTTTTTGCAGTACGCCGGCAGCTATTCGGGCGCCTATCTGCTGCGGCGTGGCGTGTTCATGCCGTGGGAGCTGGCCGGCCTGATGGATCGCGATTTCATGCGCGAGGGGCTGCGCCGCCTCGACCCGATCAAGCACATCGCGGCGGTGCTCAAGCCGGAGCCGAAAGCCGCGTGGAGCAAAGTGGCGGCGCTCGAGGCCGGCCTCTACCTGCGCAATCAGCTTTTGCGCGACACCGATTGGGCCAGCATGGCGCACTCGCTCGAAGTGCGCGTGCCGTTTGTCGATGCGACATTGTTGCAGACGGTAGGGTCGGATTTCGCCGGCTTGCCGGCAGGGACCGGCAAGCAACTCATCGCCAACAGCCCCAGCATTGCGGTGCCGCCGGAAGTTCAAAACCGCGCCAAGACCGGATTCGCGACGCCGATTGCGCAATGGCTGCAGGACGACGAGCGCGTGCGCGCCTGGCGCGAGGTGCCGCGGCTGCGCTCGGCCAATTGCCCGTGGGCGCGCCGCTGGGCCTATCAGATCGCGCGGGCTTAGGCTTTCCGCCTAGTCCTCCAACGATGACGAAGAACAGAAGCGACGATGGCAAACGAATTCTCATGCTGGCCACCGATGCGCATGGCGGCTTTGGCGGCATCTCGCAATATAACCGCGACGTTTTGGAGGCTCTGGCCGGCTTCAATGGCATCCGCGAAATCGTCGTTGTGCCTCGTGCCGCGGATGCCCGCGCTGTCAACGCGCCGGCAAAAGTGCGATACGATCTCGCCGGTACTGCTGGGGAGCTGAGTTTTGCGCGGCGCACCATGGCGCAGGCGTTCGTGGGTCCCCGGTACGATCTGATCTATTGCGCCCATATTAACCTGCTGCCGCTGGCAAAGCTCGTCGCGTATGTTCAACGTGCGCCACTTTTGCTCGTGATTTACGGGATCGACGGTTGGTGGCGTCCTTCCCGGCCGATGGTCGGCAGGCTCGCCTCTCGCGCGGAATTGGTAATCTCCATCAGCCAAACAACGCTTGATCGATTCCTGTCTTGGAGCACCATTGATCCCGCGGCGACCGCAGTTCTGCCGAATGCGATCAGGGTCGAGCAATTCGGCCTCGCTGAAAAGAACAGCGAACTTTTGCAGCAGCTCGGTATTGAACACCGCAAAATCATCATGACGCTTGGTCGAATGTCGTCTGATGAGCGTGCCAAAGGATTTGATGAAGTCATCGAATTGATGCCCCGATTGCGTGAAGCGGAGCCTGATATCGCGTACATCGCGGCCGGCGATGGTGATGATCGGCCACGATTGGAAGCCAAGGCAAAGATGCTGGGAGTTGCCGATCGAGTTGTCTTTGCCGGTCGGATTCCTGAGGCGCAAAAGCGAGACTATTATCGACTTGCAGATGCCTATGTCATGCCCAGCTGCTGGGAAGGGCTTGGCTTTGTCGTGCTGGAGGCGCTTGCGTGTGGAACGCCCGTGGTTGCGAGCAGCGCCGACGGGACCCAGGAAGCCGTCCGCGGTGGTGAACTGGGTGCCGTAGTCGATCCGAAGGATCAAACAGCGCTGCTGTCGGCCATTGTCGCCGCGTTGCGAAGGCCGAAACAGGTACCGGCTGGGCTAGTCTATTTTGCTTTCGACAATTTCTCAACTCGGCTTCACGGCGCGCTCCGCCGCATCATCGACATTTAACCGATCTTGAAAATGCAAAAGCGCGCTCTGATTTGCGGCGTCTCTGGGCAGGACGGTGCATATCTTGCCCGCCTGCTGCTGTCGAAAAACTATCACGTGACCGGAACTTCACGTGACGCTCAGATGGCGCGATTCGATAATTTGGTGCGGCTCGGCATCCGTGATCAAGTCGATTGCCTCTCAATGTCTCTCACCGATTTTCGCAGTACGCTTCAGGTATTGGACAGAGTCCGTCCGGACGAAGTATACAATCTCGCCGGTCAATCTTCGGTGGCGCTGTCATTTGAACAGCCGGTCGAAGCCATGGCCAGTATCGGCACCGGCTGTCTGAATCTCCTTGAGGCGATCCGCTTCCTCGGCCGGGACATCCGACTGTATAACGCAAGCTCGAGTGAATGCTTTGGCGACACCGGCGGATGCGCCGCCGACGAAACCACGCCATTCCGTCCGCGCAGCCCATATGCGGTAGCAAAGGCGGCTGCGCATTGGGCTGTCGTCAATTATCGGGAAGCCTACGGCCTGCACGCCACCAACGGCATTCTGTTTAACCACGAGTCGCCGTTGCGGCCGCACCGTTTTGTCACGAAAAAGATAGTGGCAGCCGCTTGCGCTATCGCAAAGGGCTTCAAACAAGAACTTCGGCTCGGGGACTTGGAGATCAAACGCGACTGGGGCTTCGCGCCCGAATACGTGGAAGCGATCTGGCGCATGACCCAGCTGGATTTCCCTGCCGATCTGGTCATTGCCACTGGACAGACGCACAGTCTCCGCGAATTTGTGAGCGCTGCGTTTGCGGCGGTCGGTCTCGATTGGTCGGGGCACGTTGAGGTCGACGATACGCTGCGCCGGCCGTCCGATATCGCGTGCAGCATCGGCAATGCCGCCTTGGCGCAAAGGCTAATCGGATGGCGAACGCAATCCACCATGACGGATGTCGTCCAGCTCATGGTGGCGGCCGAACTCGATCCCGGCCGCGGTTCGCCGCCTGAGGGCGGCGCACGTGAGATAGCCGGAAGTATTCGAGCTGTCGGCGGCAAGCGCCAGCCGTCAACGCGGTGAGATGAACGGTGTCCGCGACGTGACGCTGCCGCTTCAATCCGGCTCCGACATGACCGTGGCGCGGCTCGTCATCGAGCCTGGCATGACGGCGAAGAACTACTGGCGCGATCTCTGGCATTACCGCGAGCTGATCTATTTTCTGGCCTGGCGCGATACCGCGGTGCGCTACAAGCAGACCGGCATCGGCGTGGCCTGGGCTTTGATCCGGCCGGCGCTGACGATGCTGATTTTTGTCGGCTTTCGCCGCCTGATCGGCTTTCCGCCGGGCACCGTGCCGGAGCCGATCCTGGTCTTCGCGGCAGTGTTGCCGTGGCAATTCTTCTCCAGCGCGTTGTCGGAGGCAGCCTCAAGCCTGATCGGCAACGCCAACCTGATCTCCAAAATCTACTTCCCGCGCCTGCTCATTCCGCTGGCCGCGGTGGCGACGACGGTCATCGACTTCGCTATCACGCTGGCGCTTCTGTTGCTCCTCCTGCTCTGGTACCGTTTTTTGCCGGGATGGCAACTCGCGGCACTGCCGGGTTTTTTGCTCCTCGCCTTTGGTCTGTCGCTTGGTCTCGGCTTGTTTTTTGCCGCGCTCAACGTCGAGTACCGCGACTTCCGCTATATCGTGCCGTTCCTGGTGCAATTCGGCCTGTTCGTGTCGCCGATCGCCTTCTCGACCAGCGATGTGCCGGCGCAATGGCGGGCGCTTTATGCGCTCAATCCGATGGTCGGCATCATCGACGGCTTTCGCTGGTCATTGCTTGGCGGCCGCGTCGGTCTCGATCCGCAAAGCGTCGCGATCTCCGCCGCCGTCACCGCCGCGGTGCTGACGCTCGGGCTATGGTACTTCCGCC
Organism: Xanthobacteraceae bacterium; assembly: GCA_030044035.1. GTDB lineage: Bacteria > Pseudomonadota > Alphaproteobacteria > Rhizobiales > Xanthobacteraceae > BOG-931. The sequence goes on along the minus strand of JASHWN010000087.1, from coordinate 3,594 downwards.
GCGTGGAACACAGTTTCGCCGATCGCATATGACAGCTTCTATCGGGCGGAACGGCATCGAGATTGCGCCACCGCAAAGGTCGTGGCGGGCGCGGCGCGTCGTTGTCGGATGTTTGCTCGCGGTCGTGCTGCTGGCGGCGGCAAGTTGGAGCGGACGTCACGCTTTGCTGCGCGAGGCGGCGGCGCTGTGGATCGTGTCCGATGCGCCAGCACCGGCGGACGCGGCGGCGGTGCTCGGCGGCGGCCTCGAATACCGGCCGTTCGCGGCGGCCGAGTTCTATCGCCGCGGCTTGGTGACCAAGATTTTGGTCTCGAATATCGGCGCGAGCCCGGCCGAGCAGCTCGGCGTGTTGCGCTCCCATGTGCGCGAAAATATCGAGGTGCTGGAAAAGCTCGGCGTGCCCGACGCCGCAATCGAGCCGTTCGGCAGCAATCTGAAGGATACTTACGCTGAGGCGGTGGCGCTGCACGACTGGGCCAAGCGTACCGGCGCCCGCACCATCCTGGTGCCGACCGATATTTTCGCCACGCGCCGGCTACGCTGGATTATGCACCACATCTTCGGCAACGACGCGCTCGTTCTGGTGCCGGCGATCGACCCGCCGGACTACACCCGAAACGACTGGTGGCACAACGAAAGCGGCGTCATCACGTTCCAGAACGAAGTCGTCAAGTACGTCTACTATCGGACGAAGTACTGAAGGCATGATCTCCGACCTCGCCATCAGGATCGACGGGCTCGGCAAGAAATACCGCATCCGTCATCAGCGCCGCGAACGCTATGTGGCGCTGCGGGACGTGCTCGCCGATGGGGTGCGCGACTTGTTCCGCCGCCACCGCAAATACCAGCGGCCGGCGGTCGAGGATTTTTGGGCGCTCAAGGACGTCTCGTTCGCCGTCAGGCGCGGCGAGGTCACCGGCGTGATCGGCCGCAATGGCGCCGGCAAATCGACGCTGCTCAAGCTGATCAGCCGCATTACCGAGCCGAGTACCGGCCGCATCGAGCTCATCGGCCGGGTCGCCAGCATGCTCGAGGTCGGCACCGGCTTTCATCCGGAGCTGACCGGGCGCGAGAACATTTTTCTCAACGGCGCGATCCTCGGCATGCGCCACGCCGAGATCAAGCGGCGGTTCGATCAGATCGTGGCCTTCTCCGAGGTCGAGGATTTTTTGGACACGCCGGTCAAGCGGTTTTCGTCGGGCATGTACGTGCGGCTCGCCTTCGCGGTCGCCGCGCATCTGCACACCGAGATTTTGATCGTCGACGAGGTGCTGGCGGTCGGCGACGCCGAGTTTCAACGAAAATGCCTGGGCCGCATGTCGGAAGTGGCGCAGGGCGGCCGCACCGTGCTGTTCGTCAGCCACAACATGGCGGCGATCCGCCGCCTGACGCAGCGCTGCATCGTGCTCGACCGCGGCCGCATCACGCTCGATGCACCGCCACAGGACGCCATCGAGCATTACCTCAAGCAATCGAGCGAGGGCATTGCGGAAGGCCGCTTCGTCCGCGCCGTGCCGCGCCCGGCCGACCGGCCGTTCTACGTCGAGCGCGTCACCACGCGCCGCCAGGCCGGCGGCGATCCGACGGCGCAGTTCGATTGCGATCAGCCGATCTTGATCTCGATCGATTATGCGGCAGCACGGCCGGTTCCAGGACTTTACGGCTATGTGCAGCTGCAGCGGCTCGACGGCACCGTGATCTACGAGGGCGACAGCACCGATGCCGGCGCCAACCCGTTCGACCGGTTGCCGGCCGGTTCCGGCACCGCTTGCATCAGAATTCCGGAACGGATTCTGGGCGCCGGTACCTATCAGCTGTACCTGAGTTTTGCCTCGGGCTCCGATCCGGCCGGCCCGGTGGTCGATAATCCCGGCGTCGTCGGCGAGTTCAGGCTCGACGACACCAGCACGCGGCGCGGCAATCGCCGCAACGGCTATCTATCGTTGAAGCTGCCCTGGCAGGTCAGCGCGGAGCGGCCATGAGTCTCGCGAGCAGCAGCATCCTGCTCACCGGCGGCACCGGCTCGTTCGGCCGCGCCTTCGTGGCGATGACGCTTGCGCGCTTTGATCCGCGGCGCCTTGTCGTCTATTCGCGCGACGAGATGAAGCAGTGGGAGATGGCCAAAACCTACGCCGACGATGGCCGCGTGCGCTTCTTCATCGGCGACGTGCGCGACCGCGAGCGGCTTTCCAGAGCGCTCGACGGCGTCGATTACGTGGTGCACGCCGCGGCGCTGAAGATCGTGCCGACCGCCGAATACAATCCGTTCGAATGCGTCAAGACCAACGTGCTCGGCGCCATGAACGTGATCGACGCCTGCATCGACCGCGGCGTCAAGCGGGTGGTGGCGCTGTCGACCGACAAGGCGAGCAGCCCGGTCAACCTCTATGGCGCGACCAAGCTGGTCTCGGACAAGCTGTTCGTCGCCGGCAACGCCTATGTCGGCGGTCACGACACGCGTTTTGCCGTGGTGCGTTACGGCAACGTCATGGGCTCGCGCGGTTCGGTCATTCCGCTGTTCATGTCGCTCAAAGGCAAGGGCAAGCTGCCCATCACCGATCCGCAGATGACGCGCTTCATGGTGCCGCTGGAACAAGGCATCGAGCTGGTCTGGCACGCATTGGACGATATGGAAGGCGGCGAGGTCTATGTGAAGAAGGCGCCGTCGATCAAGGTGATCGACATCGCGCGCGGCATCGACCCTGAGGCCGAACCTTATATCGTCGGCATTCGCCCGGGTGAAAAGCTGCACGAGCAGCTGATCAGCGCCGAGGACTCGCACCACACATTCGAATACGACGACTACTATAAGGTGGTGCCGGCGATCGACGCGCTGGGCAACAAAGCGCGCATCAAGGACGGCCGCCGGGTGCCGGCCGGCTTCGTTTATGCATCGGACTCCAACAGCGAATGGATGTCGGTCGAGGCGCTGCGTGCCTGGATCGCGTGCGACGGTGCCAAGTTTGCCGCGGGCTGACATGCCATCCATTCCTTACGGCCGGCAGGACATTCGCGCCGACGACATCGACGCTGTGGCTGCGGTGTTGCGCTCCGATTGGCTGACCCAAGGCCCGACCGTGCCGCGCTTCGAGCGCATCTTGGCCGACACTTGCGGCGCGCAGCATGCCGTCGCCGTCAACAGCGCCACCGCGGCCTTGCATATCGCCTGCGTCGCGCTCGGGCTCGGTCCGGGCGACCGGCTGTGGACTTCGCCGAACACGTTCGTCGCTTCGGCCGGCTGCGGACTTGGCTGCGGCGCCACGATCGATTTCGTCGACATCGACCTGCGCACCGGCAATATGAGCGCGGATGCGCTTGCGGAAAAACTCGAGCGTGCCGAGGCGGCAGGGACGCTGCCGAAAATCGTCGTGCCGGTGCACTTCGCCGGACAATCCTGCGACATGCGCCGAATCAAAAATCTGGCCGAGCGTTACGGCTTTCGCATCGTCGAGGATGCGGCGCACGCCATCGGCGGCAAATATGACGGCGCGCCGGTCGGCGACTGCCGCTACTGCGACATCGCGGTGTTCAGTTTCCATCCGGTCAAGATCGTCACCACCGGCGAGGGCGGCGCGGCGCTGACCAATGACGCCG
>JASHWN010000002.1 GCA_030044035.1 Xanthobacteraceae bacterium | reverse complement strand
GGGAATGTCGTAGATCGGCTTTTCCGGATAAAGCTCGGCGCATTGGCCGCCGATCTTGTCGAGGATGTCGACAAGATGCGTCTTCATGTCGAGCAATCCGAGCTCGAAGACGGCAAACAGGCCGATCGGCCCGGCGCCGATAATGAGAACATCGGTTTTGATGGGTTCACTCATCTCGTGTCGTGCTCATGTGCGGTAAAAGGCAATGGATGCGATCCTGATAAGGTGGCGAGTGTTTAGCGTGCTCGCTACCGCAGGGGAAGAGTACGAGCGGCCCTGAGCGGTACTGAAATTGTTCCAGCAGCGCTGGGATTCGTCCTGTTCGCTCGGATGCTCCGCAAATTTCAAGCCTGGCGCTCCGGCGTGCGCACCGTCAATCCGTCGAGGTCCTCGCGCACCTTGATCTGACATGACAAGCGCGAGTTGGGCTTAACCTCGAAGGCGAAATCGAGCATGTCCTCTTCCATCGGCGAGGGCTCGCCGACCTTCTCGCGCCATTCTTCCTCGATATAGACGTGGCAGGTCGAGCAGGCGCACGCGCCGCCGCATTCGGCCTCGATGCCGGGAACACCGTGCTTGATTGCCGTCTCCATGACGGTCGCGCCGACTTCGCCGTCGACGGTGCGCGCGGTGCCTTCGTTGTCGATGTAGGTGATTTTGACCATGGCTGGATGATGAACGCGGATAGCCGACCCGGCGCCGCGTGCGAAAGACGCTGCAGGAAGCCAGGCCGGCGGCGGGCTTTTTCTATAGGCTCAGACCGGACAGCGCCAGTGCGGGCGAAGAGAACGGATCAACTTCCGACCGCGGCGGGATTGGAATAATCTTCCAACCGCGCATCGATCGCCGCCCGCGCCTCGACCGTCGCAGCGGTGAGTTCGCCGATCGCCGCACTGCGCTCCGCTTCGGCGCGGGCTTGCTCCAGCCGCTCTGCGGCCCGCGCCACACGCCAAGCCCCGATGCCGCGCGCGGAGCCTTTGAGCGTGTGCACCGCCGCCGACGCGGCAGCGGCTTCGCTGCCGCCGATGCGGCCGAGCATGATCGCGGCCTGGCGGCGAAATATCTCCAAAACTTCGCGTTCCAACCCGCGGTCGCCGAACGTCATCTGCCCGAGGTGTTCCTCATCGATGACGCCCTGACGCGGCACCGCCGCGGCGGCCACGCGCAAACCTGCTGCACTCATAACGCCCTCCCGCGCGCGCCCGCTTAGCCAAGCCTTTGCTGCAGGCTCGCGCCGCAAGTCTTTGCGCAGGCGGAAGTTTGCGGCGCTGCCCGGAAAAACTGCGTAAAATCTGCGCGCCGCTGTCCGCGAATGGGGCCTTCTTTCGTCGGACTGGTGAGCGAATTCCTACGGGCGGGGCCCGCCCGGCTGTTCCGAAGCACTTATCCACCGCCTAAGGTCGGGAACCGCGCACAATCCGGCTTTTTTGCGCGCAAGGCCCCACGCCGGCCGCATTGTCGGCATCACCATGGCAAAGATGGTATGGTAAGCAAACCGTTAACGATGATTAAAAGCATGGTAGCGGCGCAGTTTCCTCCGATGTCCCAACCCGATAGGATCGACTACGGGACTGCAACATGAGGGCGGGGGCCCTCGCACGCGATAGTGAACTTAAGCGATCACGCGCTCGTGGCGCGGTCCGGATTTCGGGCCGTCCTAGTCCGGCGTAACACGCGAGGCGACGACCGACATGGCGAACAATCCGAAGAAAACGATCGATCCGACAGAGGCGGCACTGTCGGCGATCCAAGAAGCGCTCAACATTCGCGATGACGAGGAGCCGGCGGCACATCCGGCCGAGCCGGTCGTCGAGCCGCCCGCCAGCCACGATGACGAGCGCAGGGTTGCCGCCCCGCCGCCGCCCTACCGCAACCGCTTCGACGCCGACCCGGTCGGCACGCGCGACCTTGGCGTGCAGGCACGCGGCGCCGCAAATGATGATCGGCAATCGATCGGCCAAATTCTTCAAGCGCTGCAGCGCCGGCCGGCACGGACGTCCTACTTCGTCGCCGCGATGTTCTCCGCCGCCTGGGCGCTCGGCTGCCTGGCGCTGTCATGGGCCTATCTTCCGGACTTTTATGCTGCGGTCGGGCCGGGCCATTCGCTCGCCGCTATCGCGCTTGGCCTCGGCGCCGCCGCGCTGTTGCCGATCATCTTCTTCTTCGGCGTCGCGCACATGGCCTGGCGCGGCCAGGAATTGCGGCTGATCGCGCAAGCCATGGCCGGCGTCGCCATGCGGCTCGCCGAGCCGGAAAGCGTCGCCCAGGATTCCATCGTCAGCGTCGGCCAGGCGATCCGCCGCGAAGTGGCGGCCATGGGCGATGGCGTCGAGCGCGCGCTCGCCCGCGCCAGCGAGCTGGAAACGCTGGTGCAGAACGAAGTCGCCGCGCTCGCCCGCACTTATGGCGACAACGAAGCGCGCATCCGCGGCCTCATCCAGGATCTCGCCAATCAGCGCGACACGCTGGTCGGCCAGGCCGAGCAGGTGCGCTCCGCCATCAACAACGTCCACATCGATCTGACTCAGGATCTGTCGACCATCAGCGATCTGGTCGGCCAGCAGGTCAACGACGCCGCGCAACGCATCACCCTTTCGCTCGCCGAAAAGGGCGAGCACATCACGCTGTCGCTCGGCCAGGTCGGCGACAACATGATCCAGCAGCTGTCCGTGCGCGGCAGCGATCTGCTCGATCGGCTGGAGACCACGAGCGCCGAAACCTCGCGGGCGATCGCGACCGCGAGCGACCGGCTGACCTCGAGCTTGAGCTTCAAGACCGATCACATCGGCGAGGAATTCGCCGAGATCGCCCAGGGCATCGAGGACATGCTCACCGCGCGGCTCGACCGCGTCACCGACGGGTTCTCCGAAAAGGCGCTGGCCACTGTCGACATGATGGTCGGCCGGTCGCAGGAACTCAGCGACTCGATCGTCGACACGTCGAGCCAGATCGCCGAACGGATCGCGGCCAGCGCCGAGGAGGTCAACTCGACGCTGCGCACCTCCGGCGAGTCGCTGGTGCTCGATCTCAACCTGCGCGGCGGCGAATTGGCGAGCAAGCTCGAACAAGCCGGCACCCGCATCACCGACGCGATGGTGTCGCGCAGCAACAACATGACCGACTCGGTGCGCGAAAGCGCCGAGCAGCTCGTCTCCGCCATCACCTCGCGCAGCGACGCCATGAAGGAGATGCTGGCGACGCGGCTTGCCGCCTACGAGGACATGTTCAGCCATTCCGGCGTCGAGCTCGGCGAGAAGATCTCGCGCGACTCGGCGACGCTCGGCAACCTCATCACCCGGCATTTGAGCGAGTTCGACCGCACGGTGAAGACCTACGGTTCCGAACTCGTCGAACGGCTCGGCGCCCGCACCCAGGATGTCTCCGAGTCGATGCGCAGCTACATCGACAGCTTCGATAACCGCGTCACCGCCCGCGCCAACGAGGTCACCACCTCGCTCGACCAGCGGCTCACCCGTTTCCAGGAAACGCTCGACACCCGCACCGAGGCTCTCACCGAGGCGCTGTCGACGCGCGTCATGGATATTGCCAAGACGCTGGCCGAGGGCGGCAAGGAAGTTGTCGCGGCGGTCGACAGGCGCGTCAGCGACGTCGCCAACGTCATCGACAGCCGCGGCCAGAAACTCGCCGACCTGGTGAGCGAGCGCGTCGCCGCGATCGATACCACGCTCGGCAGCGGCGCCAAGGAAGTCGCCGGCACGCTCGATAGCCGCATCACGCATCTCGAGCAGCTGCTCGTCGGCCGTACCGAGACCGTGATCCGCGAGATGGACGCGCGCAGCCGCGCCGCAGCCGACCTCCTCAATTCGCGTCTGGTGGCGCTGTCGGATGCGGTGAAATCGAACTCGGCCGAAGCCGAGCGCACGCTCAGCCAGCTCCTGGCCACCACCACCGATTCGCTCGGCAAGAGCGTCGCCGCGACCGCCGCGGTGACGGAAGCGCTGAACCGCAGCGCCGCGGAAACGACCGCTTCGCTCGACCGCAGCGCCACCACGCTCTCCAGCACGATCAGCAAGAGCGCCGCGGCCGCCAGCGCCGCGATCGACAAGACCACGACGACGAGCAGCGACACGCTCGGCAAAAGCGCCGCTTCGCTCGCCGAAACCATCAGCCGAACCGCCACAGCGGCGAGCGATCTGCTCGGCAAGAGCGCCGCTTCGGCCACCGACCTCGTCGGCAAGACCGCCGCTACGGCGAGCAGTGCCATCAGCAAGAGCGCCGCCACGGCCAGCGACACCATCAAGGTGACGTCGGCGACCGCGTCCGAACTCGTGGCGCAGACCGCGCGCGCCAGCGCCGATGCCATAAGCCGTTCGGCCGGCGACGCCGAGCGTACGCTGGTCACCATGAGCGCCGACATCGCCCGCAACATCACCGGCCGGGCCGACGAGATCCATGCCGCGGTGACTCAGCGCGTCGGCGATCTGACCCGCACGCTCGACGAGAGATCCGGCGAGATGGGCCGCGTGCTCGACGAGCGATCCAGCGCGATGAGCCGGGTGCTCGATCAGAAATCGGGCGATCTGGTCACGGCGCTGGCCGGCAAGGGCGAGCAGTTCGCCGCCGAGGTCGGCCGCGTCACCGATCAGGCGGTGAAGGCGATCGAGGCCAAGGGTTTCGTCTTCACCCAGACCATGATGGACAACAGCGAGGAGATCGCGCGGCTCATCAACGAAGCCGGCGAGAACGCCACCACGGCGGTGACCCGCACGCTCAGCCAATTTCAGGAAGGCACCCAGGGCGTCGCCGATGCCGCCAAGACGGCGATCACCCGCACCATGCAGGACCTGCACAACACCACCCGCACCGCGGTCGAGGAGTCGAAGCAGACCGCGGCGGCCACCATCGCCGACATGATGGAAACCCACGGCATGCTGCGCACGGATTCGACCGCGCTCTTCGAGCGGCTGCGCGAGGCCAACATCCTGCTGCAGGAGGTCTTGAGCGGCGCCCACGAGAACATGAACGCGATCGAGCACACCATGGTGTCGCGCGTCTCCGAATTCGTCGCCGCCATGAACGAGCTCAACACCAAGAGCGGCGCCGCCACCGCCAAAGTCGATGAGCACCTCGGCGTGTTCAACCGCACCACGGTCAGCGTGTTGCGCGACTTGGGCGAGCTCGCCACCCAGTTCAGCACGCACGGCCGCTCGCTGGCCGAGGCGGTCGAGCTGCTGGAGCGGAGCAACCGGCGCACCGAGGATTCGATCGCGAGCCGGCACGCCTCGATCGAGGCGCTGGTCGCTACGCTCGACGCCCGCACCGACGATTTCGAGCAGCGGCTGCGGCGCTTCTCCGGGCTGCTCGACGAATCGCTCGATTCCTCGACGGCGCGCGCGCGCGAGATCGCCAGCATCGTCGCCGAGACCAGCAACGAAAGCGTGCACACCATCGAGCAGCAGTTCGAGATCGTGCGCTCGGCCGCCGACGCGCAGCGCAAGCGCACCAGCGAGGCGCTCAGCGCGGTCTACGCGGAATCGTCGGGCGAGGCGCAAGCCATGTTCACCCAGGCCGCCGACCGCTTTGCCGACATCATGCAGGGCATGAAGCAGATGGCCGCGGAGATGCAGCGCGAGCTCGAGGCGACGCGAGCCGAGCTGCGGCGCGGCGTGTTCGAACTGCCGCAGGAGACCGCCGACAGCGCGGCGCAGATGCGGCGCGTCATCGTCGACCAGATCGAGGCCTTGGCCGAGCTCAACCGCATCGTCGCCCGCCACGGCCGGGCGCTCGACGCGGTCGAGCCGGTGCGGCGCGAGGCCGAGCCCGCCTATGCGGCGGGCGGCGCACGCGCCCAGCCGCGGCCGGTCCGCTCCGAGCCGGTCGGTGCGCCGACGC
>JASHWN010000086.1 GCA_030044035.1 Xanthobacteraceae bacterium | reverse complement strand
TCCTCGACGGTCTGGCGCAAGCCGGTGAGTCAGGCCGACACGCGCGGCTTGTCGTGTCCCTCGCGTTCCTGCAGTTCGCGAAACGCGCGCACGTTCTTCAGGATGCGATTGAAGAAATTCTTGCCGCGAATGGCCTTGTAGGATTCGGCGTTGGCAGCGTCGAACGACACCCGCAGCTCGTCGAGCCCGGCGGCGATCAGCGCGCGGCCGTTCTTCTCGTTGAGCACGGTGCCGTTGGTGTTGAACAGCACGTAGCTGCCGCGGTCCTTCAGGTAACGCACCATGCGCGGCAAGTTCTTCACCAGCATCGGCTCGCCGACGCCGTGCAGCACGGCGCGCGCCAGACGCGGGATCTGATCGACGATCGAGGTGAACAGCGCCCAGCTCATGTCGGCCGGCGGCTCGAGCTCCTCATAGGTGCGCGGGCATGTTGTGCACAGAAGATTGCAGCGGTTGGTGGTCTCCAGATAAAGGCAGACCGGCCCGTGCTCGGGCCGCTCGCTTTCGGTCTCGACGCTTTCGAAATAGCGCTGCGGATCAATCGCCGGATGGGATGCGGTGCCGTCCATGGCCGCGGCTTTCAGATCGTCGCGCCGCTGGGCATGCGCGCAGCGGCGGTCGATATGCGCGACTTACTGCGGCGGCCGAACACGCCGTCCGGCCACAATCCGCTCAGCAACGCCGCGGTGTGCCGCGCTCGCTGCGGCATCGCCCCGCCGTCGAAAATCTCCGCATGCAGCCGACGCAGGCTCGCGGCGTCGTCGACGTCGTACCATTCGGGCAAAACGTACAACTCGAGCCCGATGTCGCGCGCCCGTTCCCGGGTCTGTGCGGCGACGCACTCGGTGCTCCAGGCGATGCCCTCGAACAGGTGGCGATGTGCGGCTTTGAGGCCGAGCAAATAATAGCCGCCGTCGCTCGACGGGCCGAGCACGGCGCGGTCGCCGGGCTGCGCCAGCGCCGCCGCGGTCTCGTTGAGCAGCGCCGTCGGCAAGGTCGGGCTGTCGGCGTTGAGCACCACGGCGGCTTTATGTCCGCGCGCGAACGTTTGCTCGATCGCGTGCAGGAGGCAGGCGCCGAAATCGGCAAACCATGCTTCGATGAGATCGACGGCCGGAAAGCGGCGGCGGAAAAAATCCTCGGAGCCGGGCGGGCCGTACGCCGCGTAGGCGGCGATGGTGGCATCGGGCGGGGCGCGGCTCGCGGCGAGCAGAATGTTGTCGAAGACATCGTGCAGGAACGCGGTGTTGAGCGCGGCCGCGTCGTCGTAGTCGAGCGGCGGCACCAGCCGCGTCTTGGCGCGGCCCGGCGCGGACGCTTTCGCCATCACGGCGATGCCGCAATGCGCCGCCGCGCCGCGCTTGCGATCGATAATGTCAGATGCTGCGCCAGCAGAAGGCGTTTCGCCGCCTCTCATCGTATCCATGCGGTTGCCCCCTCCGAACCCGCTGCGATCCGGCATCAACGCACTGAAAACGAATTGCCTGGATTGCTTGGCAAACGGCCCGGCAAAGCGCCAATCAATTTCGGCTCAAAACCTTCAAGTCGGCAAACACCGAAAAGTTATCCAGTTCACAGATTCGTGATCGCCGGCTTCCGACCGCTCGTCCCCGCGCAAGCGGGGAGCCAGCTTTTCTTTTCCATTCTGGATTCCCGCTTTCGCGGGCATGAGCGGATGATCAATCCGTGCCGCTCTCAATTGCGTCCCAGCGCGACGCGGATGGTCGCGTCGGCGGGCAGCGCCATGGCGGAAGGGTCGTGCCAGGTCGGTGCCCCGGCGTATTCGTCGGGGTCCATGTCGAGCGAGACGAGCATGCGGCCTTCGATGCCGACCTTTTCGAGCGGCACTGCCACCGGGTGCCCGAACCAGCCCCACCAGCGACTGTACGAAACGATCAGGTCGATCTGCCCCTGTGCGGTGCGCACCACCTGCCGCACGGTGCCGAGCGTGGACATCATTTCGTCGAGCATGGGCAGGCCGATCAAGTCGCCGACGCGCACCGGCTGCGGAAAACGCTTCAGATAACGTTCGTTCATCGGCATCGGATGCTGCGCGTCCATCATGCCGGTCGGCGGGATCATGGCCTGCGCGAAAACCGTGGCCGGGCTTGCCGAGGCGAGGATGCCGGCAAGGGTCAAGCCGGACGCGAGCCGCACAGCGATCGATCTTTTTCCCATTCGGCGTCTCATTTGGCGATTCTTGCAATCAACAGCGTTGCGCGGTTTTGTGAAGCGACGGCGCTTGCGCCCGAATCGCCGGCCCCATAGGCTGCGAGAGCGTTGGCGACGGGCTCACGTTCGGCATTCGCTGCTGCTTACTCGTTCGCCGCTCCAACGACTGCGGAAGTGTGTTCGATGTCAGCACCCGCCGTCAAATCACTTACGCCTGAGATCGCGCCAAGGCGCGCGCCCACGAAGCTGGCGCGCCTGCATCCGCTGCCGCTGCGCATCATGCATTGGATCAACGCCGCCGCGATCTTCATCATGATCGGCAGCGGCTGGAGAATCTATAACGATGACGTCCTGTTCGGTTGGCTGCATTTTCCCGATTTCCTGGTGATCGGCAAATGGGCGCAATACGGCCTGCAATGGCATTTCTTCGGCATGTGGATTTTCGTCCTCAACGGCATCGCCTATCTCAGTTACGGCATCGCCACCGGGCGATTCCGGCGCAAACTGTTTCCGATCCGCCTGCGCGAGTTTGTCGCCACGGTCGGCGACGCGCTGCGCTTTCACCTGACCCACGACGATCTCACCGTCTACAACGCGGTGCAAAGAGTTCTCTATCTCGGCGTCATCCTGGTCGGCATCCTCATCGTCATCACCGGGCTGTGCTTGTGGAAGCCGGTGCAGTTCTCCGAGCTCGCCGGCTTGTTCGGCAGCTTCCAGACCATCCGGCTCATTCATTTCCTCTGCATGTCGGCGATCGTGGCCTTTATCCTGATCCATGTCACGCTGGCGCTACTGGTGCCGCAGAGCCTTGTCGCCATGATCACCGGCGGTCCGACCGTGAATGGCAGGCCGCCGGCGGTCGCAGAGCCTGTACGCGTCGCGGCGCCGGCGCCTGTCGTCGAGCCTGCCCCACCCGCAGAGTCGGCGGAGCCAGCAGGGCCGATGCCTGATTCAACCAAAGAGCGGTGATCCGATGTCCATTCGCCCAGTTACGCCGTCGCTGTTGCGGCCGCACAAGCCGATCGATCAAAGCGTGTCGAAGCAAAACCGCAGGCGCATCGAAACCATCAATCGCCGCGGCGTGCTGCGCGGCACGCTGACGCTCGGCGCGCTGGCGCTGTTGACCGGCTGCGACGTCAGCGAAGAGCCTTCGGTGCAGGACGCGTTGCGCGCCGTGTCGGCGTGGAACGACGGCGCGCAGGCCGCGATCTTCCGGCCCGATCATCTGGCGCCGACGTTCAGCCCCTCGCAGGTAGTCAACCCGCCGCGGTTCAACGCCTATTACGACATCCAGGACGTCAAGCCGGTCGACGGCGCCGCCTGGAAACTGGAATTGGCCGGCTTGATCAAGGACCAGCGGCCCTGGACGTTGCAGCAGATTTATCAGCTGCCGGAGCAGGAATTGATCATCCGCCACATCTGCGTCGAGGGCTGGGATTACATCGGGCAATGGTCCGGGCCGAACCTGCGGGCGTTTCTCACCCGCATTGGCGCCGATTTGACGGCGAAATACGTCTACTTCGTTTGCAACGACGATTTCACCGAGAGCATCGACATGGCGTCGGCGCTGCATCCGCAGAGCATCCTGGCGACCAAATATGCGGGCGCACCCATTACCGACCCGTTCGGCTTTCCGCTGCGGCTGCGCACTGCGGTCAAGCTCGGCTACAAGAACGCAAAATGGATCAGGACGATCGAGGTCACCAACACGTTCCGGCCGACATTCTGGAGCAAGCAGGGCGAGAACTGGTTCGCCGGGATTTGAGTTTGGTCCTCACCCTGAGGTGCTCGGCGCCAACGGGTCCGGCCTTCGGCCGGCCCGATGACAAGCTCCGCGCCGAGCCTCGAAGGGCGAGGCGTCCAAATCGGCTTTAGCCGATTTGGACGCCAAACCTGCCGAAATCGGGCAAGCCCGATTTCGGATGCGCCCCGGCCTGCATCCTTCGAGGGCCGCTTCGCGGCCACCTCAGGATGAGGTTAACAGTGAGGACGCCGAGTCTTTGTCGTCGCTTCGAACGTTAACCTGCTACCGCGGCCGCAAATCCAGCCCGGCCTTCTTATCCACAAACTGGAGCGTGTAGGCCTTGCGGTAGTCGAGGTCGGCCTTGGCGACGCCGGCGCGCACCATCTCGTCGAAGAAGTTTTTCATCCGTGCGTCGGTCATGGCGCCGACCCCGAGCGCGGCGGCGTCGCCGGAATCGACAATGCCGTATTGCTTCATGGCGGCGACCGAATAGGCCAACAGATCGTCGCTCATTTCCGGGTTCTGTTTCTTGATCAGCGCGTTGGCGGCGCTGTTGTCGTGATAGATGTAATTAAACCAGCCGATGATCGAGGCATCGACGAAGCGCTGCACCAGATCGGGTTTTTGCTCGACCAGATCGCGCCGCGTCTCGATGTGGGTCGAATAGGCGGAAAAGCCCTGGTCGGCGAGCAAAAACACCTTGGGCGTGAAATGCGCCGCCTGCTCGATCGCGAACGGCTCCGAGGTGACGTAGCCCTGCATGGCGCTGTTGCGGTCGGCGAGGAACGGCTGCGGGTTGAACGTATAGGGCTTCACCTGCGAGTCCGTAAAACCGTAATCGGCCTTGAGCCATTGATAGTAGCTCGCCATGCCCTCCTTGGAGATGAACAGCGTCAGGTTTTTCAGGTCGGTGAAATTCTGCACGCCGGGATGCGCGATCAGGACCTGCGGGTCCTTCTGGAACAAAGCGGCGACCTCGACGGTCGGCACGTTGTGCGCGATGGCGTCGAAACCCTGCAGCGTGTTGGCGGAGAGGAAAAAGTCGATCTTGCCGACCGGCAGCAGGATGCGGTTGTTGACGTTCGGCCCGCCCGGCACGATGGTGACGTCGAGGCCATATTTGCGGTAGGTGCCATCGGCCAGCGCCTGATAGAAGCCGCCGTGCTCGGGCTCCGGCACCCAGTTGGTGCCGAACGCGACCTGGTCGAGCGCCTGCGCTGGAGCGGGGACGATAAGGATTGCGGCGCTTAGGCCCGCGGCTGCGGCGGCCCAAATCGCCGTTAACGCCGTTCGCCGCAAAAAACTTGCCAAGCGCATGGTTTGTCCCTTTTCATCGGCGCGCCGACAATAGAGCATGGCGGCGCAAAAAGCCCAGCTGGGACTAACCAATGATGCTGACTGCCTATAATGTTGACCGTCATCCTGAGGTGGCCGCGAAGCGGCCCTCGAAGGATGCGGCCGAGGCGCCCGGGCCGTCGCCCTTCGAGGCTCGCTTCGCTCGCACCTCAGGGTGACGGATATG
>JASHWN010000085.1 GCA_030044035.1 Xanthobacteraceae bacterium | reverse complement strand
GCCGCCCGACGCTTATAAAGGGCCGGGCGCGTATCAAAGCTACAAGGCGGAAGACTTCCAGTTCCAGCAGGGCAACACAGGAGCCAATGCGGCAGCAAGTGGCGGCGCTGGTACACATACCACCAGCCAAAGAACGGGTAGCGCGGAAAACACACAGAAGGTTTTGCGCAACCAGAACGGTTACAGGACCGGAAGCTACAGGATCTACAGTAGCGCCAACTGCCACCTCGTTCATCGCCCGGGAAGCGGACGCCTCGTGAGAGTCTGCCGCTAATGAGCCAGCGCAGCACGTCCCTGCCGCTCAGTTTTGCGGCAGGGCCGCTCCTCCGTCCGAAATCCTAACTCGCGGTCGCGCTGCTACGGTTCGGTGCACATGCACAGTGTCGCCGAGGCGCTAGCTGATCGATAATCGCGACGGCGTGACCCGCAGTTCCAATCGCGTTCACCGCACATTCATCTTGGACTGACGAAAATCCCCTGACATTGGGATGGGCTTCGGGCTCGCAGTAGCGAGGTCGCAGCATGAAGCATCCCCTTCCCCTGCTGTTTGCCTTGATAGTGATGGCCGTGTTGCTCGGTACGGGCAGCATGTTGAACAGCGCCTGCAAGACCAGTCCTCACGCATGGTGCGCTCCAGCGCCGAAAGTCCGGCATATCGCCACGCAAGCCCGAGAGCATGACAGCTCGGCTGGTGGCGCTGCCTCCCGCCTCCACATGTCATCGCAGAAGTGATGACGATCGCAACGCTCGCCGACGTGCGAGCCGGCGCCTTCGGGCACCTTCGCGGTGCGGCGCGTCGCCTACAATCCCGACTACCACGACGATCCGAAATTCGGCTGGAAGGGCGGTCGCGGCGGAGGAGCCGCTCGATCGAGCGCGGCGACGCCAGCGCGCCGTTCAACGATATTGATACTTTGGTATAAGGAAACGCCGGGTTCCCTAAATCGTTCCTGTTGCTGGGTGAGCGGGGGTTTCAAGCTCAGCAGGAGGGAATCCCATGACCGCACTGAAAACCGTGACGCTGGCCGCCGCCTTGATGATGGGCGCAACGTCGCTGGCGATGGCGCAAAACGCCGGCGCGAATGGCAACAACGGCATGCCGCCCAAGGGCTACCTTGGGCCGGGCGCATATCAAGGCTACGAAGCGTCACAGTTCCAGCGCCCGTCAAACGCCAACAACAACATGCCGCCCGACGCCTATAAAGGGCCAGGCGCGTATCAAAGCTATGACGCGGCGCAGTTTGGAGGCAACCCGGCAGCCAATGCGGCTGCAAGCGGCGGCAGCGGTACGCATGTAACCAGCCAGAGAACGGGTAGCGCGCAAAACTCGCAGAAGGTTTTTGGCAATCAGAACGGCTACAGACAAGTTTACGCCTATCAGCCGTCCTCTCGCTGTCGCCGCCTCATGATTGAGGGACGACCTCTGCCGGCAAGCTGCCGCTGAGCGCGGCGCGTGCAAGCGGCGGCCGGCGCGCGCCAGCGCAGTGCGGCCACTCGGCTCGTTACGGGCCCAGCGGCGTCGCGCCTCACGGCGCGGCGCTCAGCGCCCGCACTTTGCTCGCGGAAATCGCCTCGGTCTCTTCGTCGAGCATGATGCGCTCGACGTTGTAGCCGACGTCGCGGCCGTAGAAGACGTTGGTGATGTTCGGTACCGGCACGACGACGAAGCGGCCGGCATAGGCGGCGAGCGCGGTCTCGATGCGCTGCTTGACGGCGAAATACGGCAGCGGATTCTTGGCGTCGATGCCGTGGGTGTTGCGCACGGCGATGCAGACTTGGCCGACGCGGCGCAAGCCCTCCTCGATCAGCCGCTGATGGCCGCGGTGGAACGGCTGGTAGCGGCCGACGAACAGCGCCGTGGGCCGCTGCGGATCGAACGGCGGCCGCAATAGCGCCAGCGCCTTCTCGGCCCAGAATTGCGGCGTGCCCTCGGCAGCCACTCGCAGATCAAACTGCTCCGGCGGCGCGAACAACCGGTTGGTGTCCGCGAAGCGGCCGGCGGCGATGCGGTCGAGCCAGATGGTGAAGGCGTCGCCGAACGCGGCGCGAGTGTCCGGCGTCGGGCAGATGAAGTCGGCAATCACCGTGCCGCCGGCCTCGACCACGCGGTCGCACATCCAGCCCATGCGCTTGGCGTGCTCGATGCGGTCGTCGAGCGAAAAGCCGAGATCGCGCGACAGGTTGGCGCGCACCGCGTCGGCATTGAACACCACGGCATTGAGGAGCGGCGCCAACGCGTTGGCGAGCGTGGTCTTGCCCGCGCCCGGCAAGCCCATGATGAGGATTTTCCGATTCACCCTTCCCCCTTTCCCGCCCCCGCAAACCGGTCGCGCGAGCAATAGGCGACATCGCAGCGCGGCGCAACCCGCCCGTGCGAGCGCCGCGCCGGCGCCGCCATGCGGCTGCCACTGCGGCAACGCGACGCCCGCGTGCGACATTGCACCATCGCGCATTTCGCCACGAGGTGCGCATTGATGAAGCGGGGAGCGACCATGGAGAGACCGGCATGGTTACCGACGCGGCGCTTTGGCTCCTTCTCGTGGCAGTGATGGGCTGGGTCGCATGTGGCTGTTACGCCACCCGGCCGCGCCCGATCCAGCAGCGCAGCGGCCCGATGGACCGGGCGGCCTGAGTTCCTGAATCTCCGCTGATCGATCCCCGGGCTTGTCAGCCCAAAATTAGC
>JASHWN010000084.1 GCA_030044035.1 Xanthobacteraceae bacterium | reverse complement strand
TATGCAGCGCGGTCCAGATCGCCTGCAGCTTGGGATCGCCAGTGGCGTCGAGGCCTCGTGGCGCCTCGCCGGATACGCACGGCACCAATAGCACGTCGAATTGCTCGAACACCGGACCCAGCAGCACGCGGCATTCATCAAGTTTTTTCATGCCGGCCACGTAGTCGTCCCGCGAAATTTTGTGCCCGTTCTCGATGTAGCTGCGGATTTGCGGCGACAGCTGATCGCGATGCCGATCCCAAGCGAAGGCCATGCACGCGGCGCGTTCGTAGAAGGCCACGGTCGAACGGGCGATGACATGCAGGCCGATGAACGGCGCCGGCAACGCGATGTCGCGCACGTGGGCGCCGGCCTTGCTGAGCGCCTTGGCAGCCTGCTCAACCGCGGCTTTGCTCTCGTCCTGGGCGGTGTCCCACAGATCGGTGCGCCACACGCCAATGCGTGGCGGTGCGCTCAATTGCACCGGCGCTTTCGGCGTCTGCATGCGCAGCACCGTCGTCAGCATTTCGATGTCGTCGATCGAGCGCGCCAGCCAACCGATGGTGTCGATCGAGTCGGCGGCGGGCCAGGTGCCGGCCTTGTTGATGGTGTTATAGGTCGGCTTGTAGCCGAACACACCGCAGAACGACGCCGGTCGCAGCACCGAGCCGCCGGTCTGGGTGCCGAGCGCGGCGGGCACCATCCGGTCGGCCACCGCCGCGGCCGAACCGCTCGACGAACCACCCGGCGTGTGCGCCGCGTTGTGCGGATTGGTCGTTGCCGGCGGCGCGCTGCCGGCGAATTCGCAGGTCGCCGTCTTGCCGAGGACGATCGCGCCGGCGCGGCGCAGCAGCGCGACGCAGGCGGCGTCCGCCTTCGGCCGGTGGCCGCGATAGATCGGCGAGCCCATCTCGGTCGGCATGTCGAACGTGTCGATGGTGTCTTTCAGCCCGATCGGCACGCCGTGCAGCGGGCCGCGCCGCGCTCCGCGATCGAGCGCGCGCGCTTGCGCAAGCGCAATCTCCGGATCGAAATTCACCCACGCCTTGACGACGTCGTCGCGCGCGGCAATGCGCGCCACGCAATCGCGCACCACCGCCTCGCACGTCGTCTCGCCGGCGGCGATTTTTTCCGCTGTCCCGACCGCGGATAGCTCGTTGAGCGGCCGCTTGAGCTTGACGTCCATCTTAATTCCTGCCGGCGCGCGCCGCCGACGTGCCGGCGATCTTGCCGAACACGGTGCCGGACATCAGCCCAGAGCCGCCCGGATAATTGAAGTAGAACAGGCCGCCGACCAGTTCGCCTGCTGCATGCAGGCCGCGGATCGGCTGATAATCGGTGTTGAGCACTTCGCCGTCGGTGTTGATGCGCAAGCCGCCGAACGTGAAGGTAACGCCGCAGGTCACCGCGTAGCCCTCGAACGGCGGCGTGTCGATGGTGTTGGCCCAATTGCTCTTGTTGACGGCGAGGCCGATCGTGCCGCGGCCATCCTTGACATTCGGGTTGAACGGCACGTCGGTGCGCACCGCGGCGTTATAATCCTTGATGGTCTTGAGGAACTCGGCCGCGTTGACGCCTTCGAGTTTTTTGGCGAACTCCTCGATGGTGTTCGCCGTCACCTTGGTGATCTGGCGAATTTTGTATTCGTCCCGCTGCAAATGCTTGGTCTTCTGATCGAACACCTGCCAGGCGAACTGGCCGGGCTGCTCCAGCACCACGCGGCCGTATTTTGCATAAGTGTAATTGCGGAAATCGGCGCCTTCGTCGACGAAGCGCTTGCCGGTGGCGTTGACCAGGATGCAGAACGGATAGGAGTGCTTCTGGAACTGATCGCCGACGGCGAGGTCGCCGAACTCCGGGGCGTTCATTTCCCACTGCACGGCGTGACAGCCGGACCAGTTGCCGCGCGGCGCGGCGCCGACGTCGAGCGCCATGCGGATGCCGTCGCCGGTGTTGTAGCGGGAGCCGCGCACCTTGGCGAGGTCCCAGCCCGGCCCGAGATAGCGCGTGCGCCATTCCGGATTGGCCTCGAAACCGCCGCAGGCAAGCACCACGGATTTGGCGCGCAGCTCGCGCACCTCGCCGTTCTGCCGCACGCGCACGCCCTCGACGCGGTTGCCGTCGAAGAGAAGATCGAGGCCGCGCGTGGCGTAGCGGATTTCAATGCCGCGTTTTTTCGCCGCCGCGGTCAGCATGGCGATCAGCCCCGGCCCGCCGCCGACCGACTCCACCGTGAGCCCGCCCCAGAACTTGAACTTGCCTTCGATCTTGAACGCCTGCCTGCCGTAGATCGGAATGAGCCGCACGCCCTTTTCGCGCATCCAGTTGAGCGTGGAGAAACTCTTGGTGACCAGAAGCTCGACAAGGTCCGGATCGGCGCGGTTTTGCGTCACCCGCGCCATGTCGTCGAAGAATTGGTCGGCCGTGTAGGTGCCGAAGTCGGTGGTGTCGATTTCAGCAGGCGTGAGATCGGGCACCAGCGTCTTGATGTTGTCGACGCCGTTATAGACGACGCGGATCGAGCCGGCGGTGAAGCGGCTGTTGCCGCCGGATTCGTCTTCGGGCGCCGCTTCGCACATCAAGACCTTGGCGCCGCTCTCCTGCGCCGCCAACGCCGCGCAGAACGCCGCATTGCCGGCGCCGAGCACGATCACGTCCGCAACTTCATTCGGCATTTTGTTTCTTTTCACCCTCACGCATTCTCTGCCCCTCCCCCTTGCGGGGAGGGGAAAATCACTCCGCCGCGACGGTGGCGCCGCCGTGCGCCTTCGACCAGCCGGCCGGGTCCTTCATGAACTTTTCCACTTCCTTGAGCTTGCCCTTGTCGAACTTGCCGCTTTGCTTCGCCACTTCCAGCACGTCCCACCAGGTGGCGAGCGCGTGCAAGGTGACGCCGAGATCGCCGAGGACCTTTTTGCTCTCCGGAAAGATGTCGTAGAAGAAGACCACGAAGACGTGGTCGACGATGGCGCCGGCGCCGCGCAGCGCGCGGCAGAAATTGACCTTGCTGCGGCCGTCGGTGGTCATGTCTTCGACCAGCAGCACGCGGTCGCCGTCCTCGATGTGGCCCTCGATCTGGGCGTTGCGGCCGAAACCTTTCGGCTTCTTGCGCACGTATTGCATCGGCAGCATCAACCGATCGGCCATCCAGGCGGCGAACGGAATGCCGGCGGTTTCGCCGCCGGCCACCGCGTCGAACTGCTCGAAGCCGACCTCGCGCAGCACGGTGGCGACGCCGAAATCGACCAGCGTCTGGCGTACCCGCGGAAACGAGATCAGCCGCCGGCAATCGGTATAGACCGGACTGGCCCAGCCCGAAGTGTAGATGAACGGCTTGTCGCTCATGAAGCGCACCGCATCGACCTCGAGCAGCATCTTCGCCGTCAGCTCGGCCATCACCGCTTTGTCCGGGAAGGCAGTCATGGGGCTTCTTTCCTTGGCGCTGGCACCGCCCGGGCCTGATCGGACGATCCAGCAATCTAACGCCTGCGCTGGGAGCGAAGGCAACTCCCGCTGCAAAAGTCGCGGCACTCTAGCGACCCGATGTGCCAAAATCAAAATTTTCTCCAATTTCCTG
>JASHWN010000001.1 GCA_030044035.1 Xanthobacteraceae bacterium | reverse complement strand
GAGCGCGAGGCGCGCCTGTTCATGCCCAACGAAACCGATCCGAACTGGCGCTGCCCGCCGCCGCCCGCCGGCTGGCAGCGCGTGAGCCAGCGCAATAAGCGCCGAAAGAGGCGGCGAAGGTGACCATGCGCGCATCTCTTTACCCTCCCCTGCAGGGGGAGGGTCGATGCCGAGCGCAAGCGAGGCATCGGGGTGGGCTCAGTAACCTTCAGCAACGCCGGACCCCACCCCGGCTCGCTAAGCTCGCCGACCCTCCCCCTGCAGGGGAGGGTCAATTTGCACCGGGATCACTCCCTGCCGCGGTGAAAATCCGGCAGCGGCGGCGGGCCCCAGACATTGGTCTTGCCGCCTTGCCAGGTCTTCGGCCGTTGCGGCGTGTCGTGGTGCCACGGCCGCGACTCGAAATAGCCGAGCTCCTCGTCGACCATTTGATCGAGCTCGCAAAACAACTCGATGACCTGATCGTCGGGATTGCGATGATAGGTGGCGATGTTGTGGCCCGGCCCGTGGCGCAGCGGGCCCCAGATGATCGGAATGCGCTTTTGTCCGAACAGATCGCACGAATTCTGCAGATGGATGAAATCCTTCAGCTCGAACGCTATGTGGTGCATCTTGACGTTCTTGCCGCGGATGAAATTCACCGTGTGATGGTCGGTGTTGCAGCGCATGAAGACGAAGAAGTCGTCGATCCAGTCGGACACGCGGAAGCCCATCACTTTCTGGTAGAACTCGCAGGTCTTCTGCGGATCGTCGACGATCCAGGCGACGTGGCCGAGCTTCAGGGCGCCGACACCGTGATGCGCCAGGTGCTTGCCGAGGTAGCTCCACTCCTTGAACAGCGCGATCGTGGTTCCCTTGTTGTCCGGAAACGTCAGCACCGGACCGATGCCGGGCACAGAATCGTTGCGCAGCTCGCTCTTGATGCCGTCCTTTTCCAGTTCGCGGGCGAGCGCGCCGAAATCGGCGTTCGGCGCCACTTCGAACGACAAGGTGGTGCAGCGCTCGGCCTCGCCCTTGTTGAGGGCGATGGCAAGCAGGCCGATCGGCGAGGTGAGGAAGGCGCGATCCTTTTCGCGCTCGGCGAGCACGAGCCCGACCACCTCGGTGTAGTAATCAATCATCTTTGGCAGGTCGGGCGTTTCGAACGTGGCGTGCCCGATGCGGCGGGGTTTTATCATGCGTGTTCTCCAGCTGCGGCGTTGCTTATGGCTTTGCCGGGAATCAACCACTGCGCTGGCGCCAACTCAAGTGCGCAAAGCTTCGCGCTGCGCAAGGCGGGCTTGCCAATCTGCCGGGATAACGCTTTGGTCGCGGCACAATCCTTTTGGCCAGGGGAGTGAAGCGGACATGGCGGCCAAGGCGGCGTCAAAGCCAGCGGGCTACAAGCTCGCGACGTACAAATCGAGCGAGGGGCCGCGCGCCGGCCTTGTGATCGGCGACGAGGTGTTCGACGCCGCGAAGCTGACCGGCAAGGCCGGCTACGCCACCGTCATGGACATTTTGGCCGACTGGAAGGCGGCCGAGGGACTTTTGCGCAAGGCGGCGGCCGGCGCGGCGAAGAGCCGGGCCAAGCGGCAAAAACTCGCCAGGACCAAATTGCTCGCCCCGGTGCGCTTTCCCTCGGCGATCTATTGCGCCGGGGCCAATTACGCCGATCACGCCGCGGCGATGGCGGCGCGCGAGGGCAACCCGCCGCCGGCCGATCCCCACGAGCAGGGGCTCAAGCCGTGGCATTTCATCAAGGCGACGCGCACCATCACCGATCCGGGCGCTACGGTGAAGATTTCCGGCTACTCCCAGGCCATGGATTGGGAGATCGAACTTGCCGCCGTCATCGGCCGGCCGGCCAAGGATGTTTCGAAAGGCAAGGCGCTGGCCTACGTCGCCGGCTATACGGTCGCCAACGACCTGTCGGCGCGCGATCGCGGCCGGCGGCCGCCGGTGCCGCCGACCTCGCCCTTCAAGATGGACTGGACCAAGCACAAGACCTTCGAGGGTTCGTGCCCGCTCGGCCCGTGGATCGTTCCGGCCGGCGACATCGCCGAGCCGCAAAACCTCGGGCTGAAGCTGTGGGTCAACGGCGAACTGAAGCAGAATTCCAACACCGGCAAGATGCTGTTCACGCTCGCCGAGCAGATCGAGCAATTATCGATCAACATGACCTTGCATCCCGGCGACCTGATCCTCACCGGCACGCCGTCCGGCACCGGGGCCGAGAGCGGCACGTTCCTCAAGGCCGGCGACGTGGTGAAACTCTGGATTGAGAAAATCGGCGAGATCGAGAACCGCATGGCGTAATTGTAGGGTGGACGGAGCGCAGCGAAGCCCACGCGGGCTTGCAGAGCCGATACAGCGTGGGCACGGCGCTTTCGCGCCTTTGCCCACCGTACGAAGCCCAGCTATGCCGGCTCCGCTGGGCTGCCTTAGGGATTTTGCTTTGCCGCCTGCGGGAATGGCATTAAGTGAATAAATGCATGGAACAGCGGTCGCAGGACGCCGCGCATTGTGCTAAATGCATGGCTGGTTCCGAGCCCGGCCAAAAGCAACAAAACCGGCCGCAGCCAGGTGAAACGAGGGGTAGAGACGCAGATGGCCGAAAAGTTCGTGGCAAAGCTTGCTGAGTTCAACGACGGCGACCGCCGCATCGTGTTCGTCGGCGACAACGAGATCGGCGTGTTCAAGCACGCGGGCGAATTCTACGCCTACAGCAATTTCTGCCTGCACCAGGGCGGCCCGGCCTGCGAGGGGCTGACCATCGCCAAGGTCGAGGAGCGGCTGCGGCCCGACAAGACCTCGATGGGCCTCTACTTCTCCGAAGACGAGATGCACTTCGTCTGCCCGTGGCACGGCATGGAATACGACATGAAGACCGGCGAGTGCGTCTCCGACCGCAAGCTGAAGCTGAAGAAATACAAGACCGTGCAAAAAGGAGAGGACCTTTATGTCGTCGCCTAAGCGCGCGGCAAAGGCCATCACGAAATCTGCCGCAAAGCCGGCGAGCAAGACGGCGCGCCGGCCGGTAGCGGCTCGCTCCGCCGGCAAGCCAAAAATCGCCGTCCTCGACGGCGCCTCCGCCGAAGCCGCGCGGCTTGCCGCCGTGCTCGAGCGCAGCATCGTCGACGGCAAGCTCGATCTGATCACGACCGAGGCGCTGCAAAAGCTGATCGCCGCCGCCTGCCGCGTCTACACGGCCCGCGTCGAGGCCGGCGAACCGATCACGCCGGTGCCGAAGAATTCGATTTCCGCCACCGACGTCATGGTGACGGCGAGCGGGCTGTTGCGCGCTGCCGATCTCGCGGTTTTCGAGCTCGGCATGTGGCAAAGCTGGACCGGACGGTGAGTTGGTTTTGTAGGATGGGTTGAGCAAAGCGAAACCCATCGACTGTTTTATCCGGCGGTGGGTTTCGCTTCGCTCAACCCACCCTACGGGAGAAGGGAAGCCAGGAGAAACGCCATGGATCTCATCGCTGATCGCGGTCGCCGCGTAACGATCGAGGAGCTCAACACCAGCCGGCTGCTGGCGCACGCGCGCAAGCAGGCGCACCAGCGCAACCTCGACGATTTGATGATCGTCGACGTCGACGCGCACCATTACGAGAACGAAAGCCAGAACGAATGGCTGCCGTTCATGGAAAACGACGTGCTGCGCCAGTTGAGCCTGTCGGCCGGCAGCAAGCGCAATCGCACCGGCATCATGCCGTCGAACGTCGGCTATCAGGACATGGGCGGCCGCGTCACCCGCTATCCGATGCGCGGCTCGGAGAAGACCGACTCGGCGAATGGCGGCGAGCGCGACATCCAGCTCGGCCACCGCTGGATGGACGCCATGAGCGTCGATTATTCCTGCCTGTTCCCGACCGGCATGCTCAATATCGGCATGCATCCGCAGAAGGAAATGGAGGTCGAGCTGTGCTGGGCCTATAACCGCTGGCTCACCGAGAAGGTGATGCCGGAATCGGGCGGCCGCTTCTTCTCGATGCTCTGCCTGCCGTTCTCCGATCCCGAGGCCTCGCTGCGCCAGGTCGAGACCTTCGGCGACCGCAAGCATGTCGGCGGCTTCATGGTCACCACGGTGCGCTCGCACATGGCGGTCTACGACAACGCCTACATGAAGATGTACCGGGCGATGGAGGAGCGCGGCCTGGTGCTGTCGTTCCATTCCGGCCCGAACTGGGGCGAGCCGATCTATCGCAGCTGCAACCGCTTCATGGCGGCGCACGCGCTCGGCT
>JASHWN010000083.1 GCA_030044035.1 Xanthobacteraceae bacterium | reverse complement strand
AGCCGCGGCGAAGGGTTCAATATTTTCGCGCGAGCGATCGAATCCCAAAGGGCCGAGACCCGGAATCCCGGCACGGGATCCAAGGGGATCGGCGGGCGACAGCCCAATCCGGCGCAGCCGGACGCGCCCTTCCACTAGCCTAATTGTCGCATGCTTTGCCAACCTGCTATTGTCAGTTGCGGCCGCTCCCTTGGCACCGCTACGCTAATGAGAACGTAGAAGCCAAGTGCAAAAATCCCGCCGAGATTAGCCACCCCCATGCCAACAGATCGTCGAAAGAAGCCCATAACTTTATGGGCAAAGCCGTTTAGGCATCCGGTAGCGTTCGCTCGCGAGATATTTGAACTCTTGCATGTGCTCGACTATCTCATTCTCGCGCTGGGTACGGGAGCGGCTGGATTAATCTGGAAGTACGCGACTCAGTACGCAGAGGTGTTCGGGTCGATTCCCCCGATCTACGTCGCCGTAACAACCGTCATACTCTTTTGTTCAGCCGCGGCGCTCGTTGTTCGTTTGGTAATTACAAGGCGAGACCTTAAACGAATTCAATCTGGTGAGGCAAAAATCGTAGGAGAAATGGTTCAGATTTCTCTCATGAATGCGGGCTGTGACCAGCAACTCTTCGATAATTTCTGCGATTGCGTTCAGTCTCGACAAGCGAAAGAAGTCGCTGCCTTGTCGCCAGACGCGGTGAAGGCGGCACGACAAATCGTGATGCAGAATATGGTTCATGTTCTCGATCACACAGCAAAGGTAATGAGATTTTACACGGGCTACGTGTGCGCAGTTTCAATTAAGAGGCCTACTCAAAACTTGATGCTTGCAACACTTGCGCGGGACTCTTTCAGTGGAGCACTCCGCGGTACAGTTGACGATGAGCCGCACCCCATAAGCGGCAACTCCGCATCCGATGAAATCTACAATCACAACAAGCCCTTTTACGTCGAGAATGATCTGATTGCGGCGTCGGCACAGAATCTTTACAAAAACTCGCGCGGGGGATGGGATAAGGATTATACGGCAGTAGTAGCAGTTCCGATTTACTATAATGATGCTGGCCATAAACATTGGCCCGTGCCATCTATACAGGGACGTCCGTTGGGATTGCTTTGTGTCGATAGTATGTATGCTGATTTCGACGAAGGTCTTTGCGTGAATTACCTGAGGTCTGTCTGCTGGCGACTATCGGTCATGATCTATCGCTGGGATGTCCTGTCTAATTGGGAGAAGGCCAGTTGACATTTTGCGTGGTAAACAGTGTCTTAACTTCTGCGGTTTAGCGTTATCACATGTCCGACCACGAAGGCCGTCCGGAAGCCATTAAATCATCGGGACACAAAGGGATCGCGCGCGCCGCGGTCCAAAGACCTAGCGTGCAAGCAGTGAAACCGGCGCCCGCTTACGTGGAATTTCTAGCCCGGCATCACAGAGCATTGCCGCGAGCGACTCCGGAGGCAATTTGGCCGACGGTCACTGTGATAGACCGAAGCATACTTCCCTCGGACGATCAGGCAATGCGCGATCGTGATTTTGCGAAGGCGCTGGTAGAAAATCACTTAAATAGCGGAAGGTTATACCCACTAGAACCGGAACCCTACCCGCCCTCGTCCTGTCAACGCCTCATGGTCCCCGGACCGCGTTGAACAGTTCGCCGCACGAGTGAAAGGCTGGCATCCTCGCAAGCCGCAACTATTCGTCGAAGCGGACATAGCAGTTTGCTGCTCATTCGGCCCAATCTTGATGCCACGTGCCATTGGGCTCACCGCGGCAGCAGGCTCGCGCCCATCAAAAATTTATCGACTGCGTGGGCGGCCTGGCGGCCTTCGCGGATCGCCCAGACCACGAGCGACTGGCCGCGGCGCATGTCGCCGGCGGTGAACACTTTGTCGAGCGAGGTTTTGTAGTCGTCGGTCGAGGCGGCGACGTTGCCGCGGCGGTCGAGTGCGAGGTTTAAATCCTTGATCATGCCGTCGTGCACCGGGTGCACGAAACCCATAGCGAGCAGCACCAGGTCGGCGTCGAGCTCGAACTCGGTGCCGGGGACCGGCTTGAATTTGTCGTCGACGTGCGTGCAATGCAGCCTCTGCACCGCGCCGTTCGTGCCTGAGAAGCGCGTCGTCATCACCGCGAAGTCGCGCTCGGCGCCTTCCTCGTGGCTCGACGAGGTGCGCAGCTTGAGCGGCCAGTCCGGCCAGGTCAGCGCCTTGTTCTCGCGCAGCGGCGGCTCCGGCATGATCTCGAAGTTCACCACCGAGACCGCGCCCTGGCGGAACGCGGTGCCGATGCAGTCGGAGCCG
Source organism: Xanthobacteraceae bacterium (assembly GCA_030044035.1). Taxonomy (GTDB): domain Bacteria; phylum Pseudomonadota; class Alphaproteobacteria; order Rhizobiales; family Xanthobacteraceae; genus BOG-931. Next base: position 350 of record JASHWN010000083.1, on the reverse strand, counting down.
GTGTCGCCGCCGCCGATGACGACGACGCGCTTGCCGTCGGCCAGGATCGGCGCGCCGCCGTCGCTGTCCTCGCCTGACACGCGCCGGTTCTGCTGCGGCAGATAATCCATGGCGAAGTGAATGCCGTCGAGCTCGCGGCCGGGAATCGGCAGGTCGCGGCCCTTTTCGGCGCCGCCGGTCAACACCACCGCGTCGTGCGCGGCGACGAGTTTGTCGGCCGCAACGTTGACGCCGACATGCGCGCCATAATGGAAGATCACGCCCTCGGCCTGCATCTGCGCGACGCGGCGGTCGACGTGAACCTTCTCCATCTTGAAGTCGGGAATGCCGTAGCGCAAAAGCCCGCCGGC
>JASHWN010000082.1 GCA_030044035.1 Xanthobacteraceae bacterium | reverse complement strand
CGGGGCGTGCGCCACCACGGCGTTGCGGCCGCTGCGCTTGGCGGCGTAGAGCGCGGTGTCGGCGGCTTCGACCAGGTCGGCGGCCGGCCGGCCCTTTTCGGGCACCAGCGCGTCGACGCCGATGCTGATGGTGACGAGGCGGCTCGGCGCCTCGGCGTGGGTAATCATCAGGTCCTCGATCGCCTTGCGCGCCTCTTCGGCGAGCGCTGCCGCACGCGCAAGCTCGAGACCGGGCAACAGCAGCGCGAACTCCTCGCCGCCGTAGCGCGCCACCAGCACCGCCTCTTCGAGCGTGACCAGCGACAGCGTCTCGCCGACCGCGCGCAGGCAGGTGTCGCCGGCAACGTGGCCGTAGCGGTCGTTGTAAAGCTTGAAGTGATCGATATCGATCATCATCAGCGCCAGCGGCCGGCGGCTCTCGGCGGCATGCTGCCAAGCGCGTTCGATCTCGCGGTCGAAGCCGCGGCGGTTGGCGAGCCCGGTCAAGCCGTCGAGGCTCGCCAGCTCTTCGAGGTGCTGATTGGCGATGCGCAGCTCTTCCTCGCGGCGGGCGAGCTTGTCGGCCATGTCGTCGAAGGCAATGGCCAGCGGCTTGAATTCGGCGACCCAGCGCTCGTCGCTGGCGCGCACGTGCAAATCGCCGCGGCCGAACCGACCGACGGTTCGGGTCAGCGAGCGGATCGGCCACACGATCAGGTGCTCGCCGCCGAACCAGCTGAGAAGGAGAACCAGCGCGCCGATCAGGGCCAGCTGGAAATAGCCGACCTCAATGTCGCGGTCGATGCCGGCCTGCACCGCTGCCTGATCGAGCCCGACGGCGAGCCGCGCATTGGTCCACGGCACCCGCACATAGGCGAAAATATGCTGGCCGCCGTCGAGGCCGGCGGCGGTCAGCGTGCCTTCGTCCTGGGCCAGCATGCCGCGCACCAGCGCGCTGTCGGCGAAGCGCTTGCCGACCGCGCCTTCCAGATTTGCCGAAGCCGCCGTCAGGGTGCCGCTGCCGTCGATCAGCAGGATCGACGCGCCGGAGCGCTGCGTCGCGACAGCGGCGAGCTCGCGGATCCATTCCAGATTGATCGCCGCCAGCACGACGCCGGCAACCGCGCCGTCGACCTTGATCGCCGGCAGGGTGGCGAAGATCGTCGGCGGCCCGTGCCGCCGACTGACGATATAGTCGCTGAGCGCGAAATCGCGCGAATGCAGCGCCTCTTGAAAATGCGCGCGGTCGGCCACGTTCAAGCCGATCGCCTGGCCGCGGGTCGAGCAGGTGATGCGGCCCTCGGTATCGGCGACGGACAGCGCGCCGAGCCACGGAATGTTGCCGGCAAGGCTTTCGAGATATTGATTGCATTCGCCCTGACCGAACGGGGTCCGGGCATAGACCCGCGCCGCGATCTGCAACAGCGCGCGTACCGAAACGATGATCTCGTCCTGCGCGTCGGCGCCGCGGCGCGCCAGCTCGATGACCTGGGCGTGAGCGCGCGCGGTGCGTTCGGCGCGCGCGCCTTCGATGGCGTGGATGCGCTCGAACATCAGCGGCGCCACGGCAAGCAGCGCCAGCACGATCAGGCGCGCGCGGATGCTCAGCGTCGGCTCGCCGCCGCGCGACGGCTTGCGCGGCGCGTTCGCAGACCTGTTGGGAAACGGCACCCGGTCCGGCATCTTGCACCCTCGACCCCGTTTCGCAGCCTAGCCGAGATCGGTAAAAATGCCCTTCGTTGGATCGGCGCAATTTGAAGTAAACCGCGGGGCATTTACCCGATGGCAACCATGAATCCGCCCGCCGGCGCCGGCCTCGCCGCGGTGCGCCGCGACATCGAAACCGCCTGCCGCGAGGCCGGACGCGATCCGGCCGGCGTCACGCTGATTGCCATTTCGAAAACGTTCGACGCCGCCGCGATCGAGCCGGTGATCGCGGGCGGCCAACGCGTGTTCGGCGAGAACCGCGTGCAGGAAGCCAAGGCGAAATGGCCGCCGCTCCTGGCGCGCCATGACGGCATCGCGTTGCACCTGGTCGGGCCGCTGCAATCCAACAAGGCGCGCGACGCGGTGGCTTTGTTCGACGCCATCCACTCGCTCGACCGCGACAGTTTGGCCGGTGCGCTCGCCAAGGAGATGGCGCGGCAATCCCGCCGCCCCGCTTTGTTCGTCGAGATCAATACCGGCGCCGAGCCGCAAAAATCCGGCGTCACGCCGCAAGACGCCGACGCCTTCATCGCCGCCTGCCGCGAGCGTCACGGCCTTGCGGTCGCCGGCCTGATGTGCATTCCGCCATTCGACGAAGCGCCGGCGCCGCATTTCGCGCTGACCGCGCAGATCGCGCGGCGCAACGGACTTACGCTGTTGTCCATGGGCATGAGCGCCGATTTCAAGATCGCGATCGCGTTCGGCGCCACCCACGTTCGCGTCGGCACCGCGATTTTCGGGGCGCGGGCATAGCTGCGTTTCCCGGGCGCAGCGCAGCCAAAAGCGCGTTCACGCGCGTCTTTGACGCGCTATGGCGCAGCGGAGTGGTGCGCTGCAGACCCGGGATCGTTAAGAACTCCGGTTTGCCACGATCCCGGATCAGCGGTGCACCGCTTCGCTACGCTACGCGCTGCACCGCATCCGGGAAACATATTTTTATTCCTTCGCCAGCCGCTCCTGCGCCAGGCGTTGCAGCGCGGTGCGGTCGAGCTTGTTGGTCGAGGCGAGCGGCAGCGCGTCGACGAACCAGACGTGGCGCGGATGCTGGTAGGCCGGCGCGTGCGCGAGCGCAAAGCGCTTGACGGCGTCGGCATCGAGCGCACGGCCGGCCTTGGGGATCACGAAGGCGACCGGTTTTTGGCCCTTGATGTCATCGTCGACCGGCACCACCGCGGCCTGCGCCAC
>JASHWN010000081.1 GCA_030044035.1 Xanthobacteraceae bacterium | reverse complement strand
TCAGGCGCACACGCGCGAGCTGACCGGTCCTACGCGCGACGCTTGCTGCAAACCGTCATCCTGAGGCGGCCGCGAAGCGGCCCTCGAAGGATGCGGCCCGAGCGCCCGGGCCGGCGCCCTTCGAGGCTCGGCGCTTGGCGCCGAGCACCTCAGGGTGACGGAAAAGCTACCTGATAAACGTGCCGGCGTGCAGCTCGTCGAAGGCCTGTTGCAGCTCGGCCTTGGTGTTCATGACGATCGGGCCGTACCAGGCGACCGGCTCGCGGATCGGCTTGCCGGAGACGAGAAGAAAGCGGATGCCTTGCTCGCCGGCCTGCACCGTCACCTCGTCGCCGGAGTCGAACAGCACCAGCGAACGATTGCCGGTCTGCTCGCGCTGCATCGTCTCGCCACCATTTCCGTCGGTCTTCTCGGTCAACACGCCGAACGGCTTTGACGCGGCGCGGAAGCTGCCGGAGCCTTCGAACACGTACGCAAAGGCATGGCGCTCGAGTTCGACCGGCAGCGATTTCTTGCGGTTTGGCGGCACCCAGACGTCGAGATAGCGCGGGTCGGCGGCGACGCCTTCGACCGGGCCGCGCCGGCCGTAAAAGTCGCCGCAGACGACGCGCACACGCGTGCCGTCGTCGTCGATCACTTCGGGAATTTCCTCAGCCTTGACGTCCTGATAGCGCGGCGCCGTCATCTTCAATGACGACGGCAGGTTGGCCCAGAGCTGAAAGCCGTGCATGCGGCCTTTAGCGTCGCCCTGCGGCATTTCCTGGTGCAGGATGCCGCGGCCGGCGGTCATCCACTGCACGTCGCCCGCTTCCAGATTGCCGCGGTTGCCGAGGCTGTCGCCGTGGTCGACGCTGCCGGCCAGCACATAGGTGATGGTTTCGATGCCGCGATGCGGATGCCAGGGAAAACCGGCGCGGTAATCGTCCGGCCGGTCGTTGCGGAAATCGTCGAGCAGGAGGAACGGATCGTAGTCACCGGTGTCGCCGAAGCCGAAGGCGCGGCGCAGCTTGACGCCGGCGCCCTCGACGGTCGGCTGCGAGGTGATGATGCGTTTGACGGGCCGGATGGACATGGCTTTGCCCTTCGGGTTTGGACCTTGGCTTTGTCCTTGGTGCTGGTCTTGATGTGAGCAGGAGATGGCGTCGCCGGCCGCCGCGGTAAGAAGGCACACGGTTGATACCGGTCCTGCGCCGCTGTGCGGCCTCTTCCGATGCGTCATCCTGCGCGTATTTCGGCTATTGGCAAACCATTTGGCTGCCGTCACATTCCGGCCCGGCGGGCGGCCGGGGCGGCCGGATCGTTGCTGCGCCTAAGAGTTTTGGAGATTGAGATGAACCTAACCCGCGCATTGTGCGCTACGATAGCGGCGGCGTTTGTGCTCTTGGCCGCGGCGTCGGCGGGCGCGCAGCAATGGCCGACGCGTCCGATCCGCGTAATCAGCCCCTATCCGGCCGGCAGCGCGTCGGACACCACCGCGCGCATCGTGCTCGACCAGGTGTCGCAATCGCTCGGCCAGTCCATGGTCATCGAGCCGGAGCCCGGGGCAGGGGGAGTGGTCGGTTTTGCCGCCGTGGCCAAGGCCGCCCCCGACGGCTACACGCTCGTCACCAGCTCGTCGTCGATGGCCAACGGCAAGGTGCTGCACGAGCACCTGTCTTATGACCCGGTGAGCGATTTCGTTCCGGTCGTCATGTTCGGCACGCAGCCGAACGTGCTGGTCGCGTCCAAGCAGAGCGGGTTCAAGACCGTGGCCGATCTGGTGGCCGCGGCCGCGGCGAAACCCGGCACGTTGACCTTCGCCTCGGCGGGCATCGGCTCGACCTCGCACATGGCCGGCGAGCGCTTCAAGCTCGCCACCAAGATCGACGTCCGTCATATTCCGTTCCGCGAGGGCGCCATCACCGAAGTGATGGCCGGCCGCATCGACTTTTATTTCCTGCCGCTGGCGGCTGCCGCATCGGCGCTCGGCTCAGGCAAGCTCAACGTGCTCGCGGTCAGCACCGCCAAGCGCTCGGCGCTGTTGCCGGACGTGCCGAGCATCGTCGAAGCCGGTTATCCAGACGCGCAATCGAGTTTTTGGGTCGGCCTCTCGGCGCCGGCCAAAACGCCGGCCGCCATCGTCAACAAACTGCACGACGCCACCGAGCAGGCGCTGCAAAAGCCGGACGTGAAAGAAAAACTCGGCCGGCTCGGCGTCGAGCCGGAGCTGATGAGCGTCGGTCAATTCGCCAAATTCTTCAAGGACGATTACGACGCGACCTTGCAGCTTGCCAAGGACGCGCATATCGAGCCGACCGATTGAACGGCGTACTGACGAGGTACGAGTTTCCGCTCATTCCCGCGCAAGCGACGCGAAAGCGGGAATCCAGCGTATAAAGAACTGGGTCCCCGCTGTCGTGCATGAGCGCTATGTAAGCACGTTTCCCGGATGCGGTGCAGCGCGAAGCGGTGCACCGCTGATCCGGGATCGTCCCACACTCCGAGTTTGGGACGATCCCGGGTCTGCAGCGCACCACTTCGCTACGCTTCGTGCTGCGCTGCGCCCGGGAAACGCGGCTGTTTTAGCGGCTATGCGCTTTCGCGGCGACGAGCGGATCTAGCGATGTCCGGGCGGCCCAATTTCGTTGTCTTCATCACCGACCAGCACCGGGCCGATTATCTGTCCTGTTACGGCCATCCGGTACTGAAAACGCCGCACATCGATTCCATCGCGGCGCGCGGGGTGAGCTTCGACCGCTTTTATGTGGCGACTCCAGTCTGCATGCCGAACCGCGCCACCTTGATGACCGGGCGGATGCCGTCGGTGCACGGCGTGCGTTCCAACGGCATGCCGCTGTCGGTTTCCGCCAACACCTTCGTCGATGCGTTGCGCGCCGGCGGCTATGCGACCGCGCTGGTTGGCAAGAGCCATTTGCAGAATTTCACCGGCTACGGTCCGATCCTCAAGCGCACGCCGCCGCGCGACGGCGACCGCGTGCTGGACGACGAGTTTGCCGAAGCGCTCAAGCCGGTCGTCGGCGAGGGGCCGTACGATCAGGAGCATCCAAATCGCTGGTCGGCGGGCCGCGATTTTGCCATGCAGCTGCCGTTCTACGGCTTCGAACACGTCGATCTGTGCACCGATCACGGCCATCGGGTCGGCGCCCATTATTACGTGTGGCTGAAGGCGCAGCGCCCGGACGCCGACGCGCTGCGCGATCCAAAAAATCAGCTGCCGCACGATTACGCTTGCCCGCAGGCGATCCGCACGGCAGTGCCGGAGGAGCTTTATCCGACGCGCTACATTGCCGAGAAGGCGTGCGAGTGGCTCGATCGGCGGACCCTCGTGCGGGAGGACAAGCCGTTCTTCTTGATGGTGTCATTTCCCGATCCGCATCATCCGTTCACGCCGCCCGGCCGCTACTGGTCGATGTACCGGCCGGACGACATGGCGCTGCCACCGAGTTTTGATCACGGCAATCGGCCATTGGCGCGGCCGGTGGCTTGGGCCTTGGAGCAGCGGGCGAAAGGCGCAGCCGAGCTTGCCGGGCAGGCTGCGTTCGCCGTCGACGAACGCGAAACGCGCGAAGCGATGGCGCTGTCCTGCGGCATGATCGCGATGATCGACGATTGCATCGGCGCGGTTTTGGCGCGGCTGGCGGCGAGCGGACTGGCCGACGACACCGTGGTGATCTTCACCACCGATCACGGCGATTACCTCGGCGATCACCGCCTGCTGTTGAAAGGCCCGGCGCACTACGACGGCATCACCCACGTGCCGTTCATCTGGGCCGAGCCGGGGCGGCGGCCGGCGCGGCGCAGCG
>JASHWN010000080.1 GCA_030044035.1 Xanthobacteraceae bacterium | reverse complement strand
ATGTCGTGCAACAAACTTGTGCCAGGAGCCGACAAGCCGCCTTCAGGCGCTCGCGCTCGGACGCGCCGACACCGCCGCGTGCCAGCGCCGCACGTTGGCGAGGTCTTCGGGCACCGCCATCTTGGACACCCGCATGAAGTCGACCGCGATCAGTGCCGTGATGTCGGCGACTGAGAACGCGGCGCCCGCAACGTACGGGCGGTCCTTCAGCTCGCCGTCGAGAAAGCGCAAGAAGTCGAAGACGCGCGGCTTGTTGGCTTCGCCCCAGTCCGGCACCTGCGGGTCGACCATGATCTTCATCGCCGGATGCAAGTGCTGAAACACGCTGGCGACCGGGAACAGCAGGTGCAGTTCGGCGCGCCGGTTCCACATCTCGACCAGTGCGCTCTCCAGCGCGCCGCGGCCAAATAACGGCGGATCGGGCTGCAACGCTTCGAAGTAGCGGCAGATGGCGATCGACTCGGCGATGACGGTGCCGTCGTCGAGCACCAATGCCGGCACCCGCTGCATCGGATTGATCGCCGTATAGGCGTCCGAGCGCTGCTGCAATTTGCCGAGATCGACCTGCTCGGTCGGCACCGTAATGCCCTTCTCGGCGAGAAACAGGCGCACCCGCCGCGGATTGGGGGCGCGGCCGCCGTCGTAAAGCTTCATCGCATCGCCTCGCTATGGCCTTGAGCAATTGAGCCTATCGCGGCCGTGCCGGATCGGCCAGCCGCCCCCAAGCGAGGTCCAAAAATGAACAAATCGTTGCCGCGACCGGCCCAAGGCGCGCCCCGGCGCTAAGCCGGTCTAAGGGTTAAGCCAGCTTTTAAGGAATTTGCGCGACTTTCGCCGCGAATTGCCGCGATAGCCGATCTCGATGCCCCCCACGACCAGCGAACCGCGCGATGCTGCGACACCGGCCGCGCCGGCCGCGTCGGCCGTCCCCGCCGCCGCTTCGCCGGCGCAGCGCCGACTTGCCTTTCGCCACGTGCGCGACGCCCGCGACCGGCTGACCTCGACCAGCGGCACGCGCCCGGTGTTCGATTACGAGCTCTTGCGCCAGTTCGCGCAGAACCGGCTGTCGGCTTCGCCGGTGATCCTGCTTCTCATCGTCACCATCGGCTTATTATCGGGCCTGTGGACCGGAGCGCTGGTCTGCGGCGTGTGGACCGGCGGCGCGCTTTTGATCCACCTCGTCATTACCCGCGCCTGCCGGCTGTTCCTCGCCGAGCCGCCGGGCACCGACAATTTGCGCGCCTGGCGCATGCGCTTTCTCATGCTCGATCTGTTCTTCGGCATGGCGTGGACCTTCGTCCTGATCAACCCGATCGGCGTCGACGATCAGGCCGCCATGTTCATGCTGTTCGTCATGCTGCTGGTGGTGGCGATCTCGAGCATGCTGGCGTCGAGCCTGCCGATCGCGGTGTTCGCGCTGACCTTGCCGGTGACGATCGCGATCGCGCTCGATTTCCTGCTCAAGCACAGCCTGCACGATTACATCCTGGCGGCGATGGCGCTCGCCGCCGAGGGTTATTTCGCGCTGCTCGCCTATCGGCTCTATTCCACCACCTTGGCGACGCTCGAGGCGCGCGCCGAGAAGGAATCGCTGATCGGCGAGCTCGAGCAGTCGAAGTCGATCTCCGACGAGGCGCGCCGCCGCGCCGAGACCGCCAACATCGCCAAGTCGCGGTTTCTGGCGCAGATGAGCCACGAGCTGCGCACGCCGCTCAATGCTATACTCGGCTTCTCCGAGGTGATGAAGGCGGAGATTTTCGGCCCGCACGCGGTGCCGCTGTACAAGGACTACGCCGGCGACATCCATAGCTCGGGCGTGCATCTGCTCAATCTGATCAACGAAATCCTCGATTTGTCGCGGATCGAGGCTGGACGCTACGAGCTCAACGAGGAAGCGGTGTCGCTCGCCCGCGTAGTCGAGGATTGCCATCACCTGTTGAAGATGCGGGCCGGCAACCGCGGCATCGTCATGCACGAAATGTTCGAGCCCGACATGCCGCGGCTGTGGGCCGACGAACGCGCCGTGCGGCAGATCTGCCTCAACCTCCTTTCCAATGCCATCAAGTTCACGCCGCAGGGCGGCGAAATCTGGCTCAAGGTCGGCTGGACCGCCTCGGGCGGCCAATACATGAGCGTCAAGGACACCGGATCGGGCATTCCCGAGGAGGAGATCCCGATCGTGCTTGCCTCGTTCGGCCAGGGCTCCAACTCGATCAAGTCCGCCGAGCAGGGCGCCGGCCTCGGCCTGCCGATCGCCAAGAACTTGATCGATCTGCACGGCGGCACGTTCACGCTGAAATCGAAGCTGCGCATCGGCACCGAAGTCGTGGTCACCTTCCCGCCCGAACGCGTGATGTCGGCGCTGGCGCCGATTGCGGCCGGCGCACCGCCGCTGCAGCCGCGCGCCGACAACGCTTCCTACGCCGATGACGCGCCAAGCCGCGGCAAGCGGGCGATGTCCGGAACGGGCTGACGCGACCGATCCGACTTTTCCCCTGGGCGGATGCCGTTTATGGTGCCGCGATTCCGAGCGATTTGTACGCTAGCGTAGCGCATCGCGCGCCTGCGCCCGCGCCGCCAGCAAGGGACCGATCCGTGCGTCAACGCTTGTTGCTGCTTGTGCTCGTCGGCCTTGCCATCGCGATCCTGATCGCGCTCGCCACTGGCGAGGGCGGCACCATCGGCCCGCTGTCGAGCCGGGATTTTTCGTCGCTGACCTACAAGCTCGCGCTCCTGGTCTTTGTCGCCGGCACGGTGCTGATGCTGTTTCGCGAGCGCTTCACGCAAGCCCTTACGGCGGCGTTGCTTTGGGTCGTGGTCGGGCTCGTTCTGGTGGCCGGCTACTCGTTCCGCTTCGAGCTGCACGCGGCCGCCGACCGCGTGCTCGCCGAACTCATCCCCGGCCGCGTCATATCGCAGGGCCGCACCGTCGCGGTGGCGCGAACGAGCGCCGGCGATTTTGCCATCACCGCGCAGATCAACGGCGCGCGCATCGCCATGGTGCTCGATACCGGGGCGAGCTCGGTGGTGCTCACCCGCGACGACGCCCGCACCGCCGGGCTGCCGCTCGAAATTTTGGAATACACCGTCAACATCGACACCGCCAACGGCCGCACCCGCGCCGCGCCGGTCACGCTCGACCGCGTCGCCGTCGGCAGCCTGGTGGAACACTCGATCGAGGCGCTGGTGGCGCAGCCGGGTACCTTGAAAACGAGCCTGCTCGGCATGAGCTTCTTGAACCGGCTGCAAAGCTGGGAAGTCCGCGGCGACCGCTTGGTGCTGCACGGCTATCCGTGAACCTGGGCTTACTAGCGCGAGATAGACTTGGTTTCCCGGATGCGGTGCAGCGCGAAGCGGTGCACCGCTGATCCGGGATCGTTTCAAACTCGGAGTTTGTGACGATCCCGGGTCTGCAGCGCACCACTTCGTGCTGCGCTGCGCCCGGGAAACGGAAGTGGTTCACGCCGCTAAACCAAACTCAGCAGAAACCGCAAGGACACCAGCAGCAGAAAAATGCTGAACGCGATCTCGAGCGTGCGCCGCGACATCCGATGCGCGAGCCGCGCGCCGTAGGGCGCCGTGAAGCTCGACACCGGCGCCATGACGACGAGCCCGATCAGCGACACGAAGCCGAGCGACAGCGGCGGCAAGGCCGCCTGGTGCGGCAACCCGGCCAGGATGTAGCCGAGCGTGCCGACGATGGTAATCGGCACGCCGAGCCCGGCCGACGTCGCCACCGCCTGGTGGATCGATTTGCCATAGAGCGTGAGCACGATGTTGGACAGCGAGCCGCCGCTCACTCCCATCAGCGAGCCGCCTAGCCCGATGCCGAAGCCGTAAACCGTCATCGGCACCGCGCCGGGCAGTTCGTCGCCGAGATTCCAGCGGTCGCCGGCGAACAGAAATTTCACGGCGATGAAGGTGGCGATCACCACGAAGGCGATCTTGAACACCACGGCCGGCGCAAACGCGGCGATCGCCGCGCCGCACGCCACCCCGATCACCGCCGGCAAGGCCCACAGCCGGATCACCCGCGGCACCACGAGCCCTTTGGCGCGGTGCGTCAGATACGAGCGGATCGCGGTCGGCACGATGATGGCGAGCGAGGTGCCGACGCAGAGCTGCATGCGCACCTCTTCGGGCACGCCGAGCACCCGGAACACTTCGTACAGCACCGGCACGATCACCGCGCCGCCGCCGATGCCGAACAGGCCGGCCAGCACGCCGGTGATCACGCCGGCGACCACGATGGCGGCGGCAAGCCAGGCGATTTCGCTCAACCCGACGCCGAAGATCATGCGGCGATGTGCGCCAATTCGCAGCTGCTGTCGAGGCCGCCATCGCGCACGAGCGATAGCGCTTGCGTGAAGATTTCCACGCCAGCCTGCGGCCGGCCCGCGGCGCCGGCGAGAGCGCGGCGGAAGGCGCGCGCGCCGGGGACCGCGCGGAACAGGCCATGCAGGTGCCGCGTGATCGCGTGCAGGCGCGTGCCGTGCGCCAAAATCTCGCGCTCGATATAGGGGATCAGCGCCAGGGCCGCGTCTTTGGGCGACGCAAACGGCGGCTCGTCGCCGAACACCAGCGTGTCGACGGCAAGGAGCCGCCACGGCTCCTGATAGGCGGCGCGGCCCATCATCACGCCGTCGACATGCGCAAGCGGCGCCAGCGCCTGCTCGACACTGGCGATGCCGCCGTTGAGCACGACCGGCAGGCGCGGGTGCGCCGCCTTGAGCCGATAGACCCGACCGTAATCGAGCGGCGGCACCTCGCGGTTCTCCTTCGGCGAAAGGCCTTTCAGCCACGCCTTGCGCGCATGCACGATCAGCGCATCGACGCCGGCCGCCTCCACCGCGCCGGCAAAGCCTTCGAGCGCCGCTTCGGGGTCCTGCGCGTCGATGCCGATGCGGCATTTGACCGTGACCGGGACCGCGACGGCGGCCTTCATCGCCGCCACGCACTCGGCGACCAGCGCCGGCTCGGCCATCAGACAGGCGCCGAAGCGGCCCTCTTGCACGCGGTCGGACGGACAGCCGACATTGAGATTGATCTCGTCAAAGCCGAGATCGGCGCCGATACGCGCGCAGGCCGCAAGCGCCGCCGGCTCGCAGCCGCCAAGCTGCAGCGCCAGCGGCCGCTCGGCCGGATCGAAACGTAAGAGCCGCGCCCGGTCGCCGTGGCGCACCGCGCCGGTGGTCAGCATCTCGGTATAAAGCAGCGCCCGGCGCGTCAAAAGCCGATGGAAGAACCGGCAATGCCGGTCGGTCCATTCCATCATCGGCGCGACGGCGAAGGTGCGATCGAGGCGAATGAGGACCATCCGGATAGTAGTTCGGGCGGCGAGCA
>JASHWN010000079.1 GCA_030044035.1 Xanthobacteraceae bacterium | reverse complement strand
TTCGACCAGCGGCAGGCCGGAGACGATTCCGGCCTTGCGCGCCACGACCAGAGCGCGGCCGGGCGTGGTCTTGCGCGTGCAGACGATGCGCGCCTTGGTGTGGGCAATGCGCTTGACGAACTCCGCCGTCGCGGTGGCGATGCCGGACAAGTGGCCGGTGAAATTGAGCGCGCTGCGTTCGGCGCCGAGGATGGCGCGCGCGTCGCCTTCGACGCGCATCAGCTTGGCGCCGGCGGCGATCGGCGCGCCGTCGCGGGCGCTCGCTTCGATCTTGATGAGCGGCGACAGCCTGCGGAAGGAAGCCTCGACCAGCGGCAGGCCGGAGACAACGCCAGGCTTGCGCGCCACGACCAAGGCGCGGCCAGGGGTATCCTCCGGCACGGTAGCGATCGAGGTAATGTCGCCGGCGCGCCCGAGATCTTCTTCGAGCGCGCGGGTGACCGCGGCTTCGACCTCGAGCGGCGACAAAAACGCGTCGGGACAGAACAGCGACATCGGCGGAAATCCATAATCGGGAGCGGCGGCGATGGCAAACCCATGCGCCCGAAAGCGGGCCAGCCATGCGCGCTGCGGTCGTTAGGGCGGCAAATTTCGTTTGGGCGACGGTGTTATTGCCATTATGCTGCGCCGCTTTTTGCCAGTCCATCGCGTTGCCGGGGCGACAATGGCGAACGTCGATAATCGTTTCAATGCCGCGCCAGGCGCATCCGTTGTCGCCACATGGCGCACGCCGGTGCTGATCGTCGGCTTCGGTTGCCTGATCGGGCTGATGTCGTTCGGGCCGCGCTCGACGCTCGGCTTTTTTCTCACGCCGCTGTCGACGGCGAATCATTGGGGCCGTGACGTCTTCGCCTTCGCGCTCGCCTTGCAGAACCTGCTGTGGGGCCTCGGCCAGCCGCTCGCCGGAATCATTGCCGACCGCTTCGGCACGGCGCGCGTGCTGTGCGCCGGCGCGCTGATGTACGCCACCGGCCTGGCGCTGATGGCGCATTCGACCAGCGCGCCGGTGCTCGACGTTTCCGCCGGCGTGCTGATCGGCTTCGGCCTGTCCGGTTGCTCGTTCATGGTTCTGCTCGCCGCGTTCGGCAAGCTGGTGCCGAAGGAATGGCGCTCGCGCGCCTTCGGCTTCGGCACCGCGGCCGGCTCGTTCGGGCAATTTCTCTATTCGCCGGTCGCGGTGGCGCTGATGGATTCGTTCGGCTGGCAAACCACGCTGACCATTTTTGCCGTCAGCATGCTCTTCATCCTGCCGCTGTCGTCCGCGCTGGTGACGCCGCCGGCCGAGAAGATCAAGGAGGCCGCGCCGCAATCGTTGCGTCAGGCGATCGGCGAAGCATTCGCGCAGCGCTCCTACGTGCTGCTGGTGCTTGGCTACTTCACGTGCGGTTTTCAGCTTGCATTCATCACCGTGCACATGCCGTCCTATCTGGTCGACCGCGGCTTGTCGGCCCAGGTCGGCGGCTGGACGCTGGCGACCATCGGGCTGTTCAACATCGTCGGCTCGGTGACGTCCGGCTGGCTCGGCGACCGCATGCCGAAACGCTATCTGCTGTCGTTCATCTATTTCGTGCGCGCCGCCGCCATCCTGGCGTTCATCTCGTTCCCGGTCACGACGTTCAGCTGCCTCATGTTCGGCGCGGTGATGGGATTGATGTGGCTGTCGACCGTGCCGCCGACCAACGGCATCATCGCCGTGCTGTTCGGCACGCGCTGGCTCGCCACGCTCGCGGGCTTCGCGTTTTTCAGTCACCAGGTCGGCGGCTTTCTCGGCGTCTGGCTCGGCGGCATCGTGTTCGACCGCACCGGCTCGTACAATCCGGTGTGGTGGCTGGCGATCCTGTTCGGCTTGCTCTCGGCCGTGATCAACGTGCCGATCGTGGAGAAGCCGGTCGTGCGCGCCGCGCCCGTTGCGGCGTGAGCGGAAGCCGCGATGCCGACATTCAAGGCCGTCGTCATCGACAAGACCGAAGCCGCGCAGAGCGTCCGCCTCGCCGATTTCGACGCAAAGGATTTGATGGACGGCGACGTCGACGTCCGTCCCGAATGGTCGACGGTGAACTACAAGGACGGCCTGGCGCTGACCGGCAAGGCGCCGGTGGTGCGCCGCTTTCCGATGATCGCCGGAATCGATTTCGCCGGCACCGTGGAGAGCTCGTCGCATCCCGGTTGGCGCGCCGGCGACCAGGTAATCCTCAACGGCTGGGGCCTCGGCGAGACGCATCTCGGCGCCTACGCGCAAAAGGCCCGCGTCAAGGGCGATTGGCTCGTTCGGCTGCCGGCGAGCATGGCGGCGCGCGACGCCATGGCCATCGGCACCGCCGGCTATACGGCCATGCTGGCGGTGATGGCGCTCGAGCGTGACGGCATCACGCCGGCGCGCGGTGCGGTGGTGGTCACCGGAGCCGCCGGCGGGGTCGGCTCGGTCGCCGTGGCGCTGCTCGCCAAGCTCGGCTACGCGGTGACGGCCTCGACCGGCCGCCCGGCCGAAGCGCCGTATCTCAAAGAGCTCGGCGCTGCCGAGGTGATCGACCGCAAAGAGCTTTCCGGCCAGCCGCGGCCGCTCGCCAAGGAACGCTGGGCCGGCGGCATCGACACGGTCGGCTCGGCCACGCTCGCCAATGTGCTTTCCATGACACGCTACGGCGGAAGCGTGGCGGCTTGCGGGCTCGCCGGCGGAATGGACTTGCCGGTAACCGTAGCGCCATTCATCTTGCGCGGGGTATCGCTGCGAGGGATCGATTCGGTCATGTGTGCGTTGCCGCTGCGGCAGGAGGCCTGGCGCCGATTGGAAACGGACCTCGACCGGGGCAAGATGGCGACGATGACCAACGAGATTGCGCTTGCCGACGTCATCGACGCCGGGCGGCGTATCGTCGAGGGCCAGGTGCGCGGCCGCATTGTGGTGAAAATCGCGTAAAAACGGGCACAATTCGGCCACGGCATTGAGGAAGCATGCGAGGCGCCATGGTAAGGAGACCGTTAAGGAATTTCGTTAATGTCGCGTCGCGTGCCATGACGGAGGCGCCTATGGTCCGTATCGCCGTGCTGGGATTAACCATGTTGGCCGCCACCTCGGCGTCCGCCCAGGAGCTTGCGCCCGATCAGGCGCGCGTGTTCATCGCCGGCAAGCTGTTCGCCTACGATTGCTTCGACGGCACGAGCGGCATCGGCCGCATCTTCGCCGACGGCTCGATCATCGGCACGATCCAGGCGCCGGGCAGCAACACCTTGCGGTTCGCCCACCTGCCGCCCGGCACGATCCGGGTGACGCATACCTCGATGTGCGCCCACCTCGCCGGGCTGCCGATCGATCCGTGCTTTCGGGTGGAGAAGATCGATTACTACAGCTTCCGCGGCTCGATTGCCGGCTTGAGCTTCGCCTATTGCGATTTCCACCAGCGCAATCCGCGCGCCGCGCTCACGCGGCGCGAGTCGACACGCCGACCGGCGCGCGAGTCGGCGAGCGCGCTGTCGGTGGCACAGCCGGCGCCGTAAGCGGCGTTATTCCAGCTCCAGACGGAACGGCTCGGCTTCGGCGGCGATGGCGCCGCGGCCGATGGTTTCGATTGCCGAGATCATGCGGCCGTCGCGGCCGAGCAGGCGATCGGCGAGCGACACGATGCGCATGTTCGGCGTCGCGGTGGGCGAAGCGCGCCGCAGCGCTTGCGCGATGCTCGCCTCGTCGCGATGCGGGACCAGCGCGCAAACGCTGGCGAAGGCGCTCGCGGTCGAGCGGCTGATTCCGGCATAGCAGTGCACGACGAGCGGCGCGCGGCGATCCCAGCCGCGCACGAAATCGAGCAGATCGGCGACGTGCTCTTCCTCGGGCAGCACGTAGCCGTCGAGCGGAACCGAAATGTCGTGCACCCGCAGCCGCAGATGATTTTCGGCCGTGACGCTCCGCGGCCGCTCGATATGGAACGCTTCGTCCAACAACGAAACGACGTGGCGAGCGCCGGTCTCCGCGACGGTGTCATGCAAGCGCGCCAGCGAGCAGACGTGAATCATGGGTCGGGCGATCTTTCGAGAATCATGAGTAAGGCGATCTTTCGTAGCTGATATAATAGCGTTGATGGCGCGAGTAAGACGGGTCAGCCGCCAGAGAGCTTCGTGAACCGCTCCAGATAGCGCGCTTGCGCGGTTTCGGCGGGCCAGGGTTTCAAATAATCGCGCTCCATGGACGGCGCGATGCGCGGGGGCGTCCCAAAAAACCGCCGCGCCTCGGTGTGGGCGAAGCCGGCGAGCCGCGTCGCTTCCAGATAGGCGGCCTGCCGGTCTGCGGCTTTGATCAGCCGCTCCAGTTCCGGCGCGGACTGCGCCGGCAGCCCGAAGCGGCGATGGATCGCCGTGAGCAGGCGGCGCTCGACGGCCTTATAGGCATCGCCGATCACCGCCTTGAACGGCGAGATCATATCGCCGATCACGTATTCGGGCGCGTCGTGCAGCAAAATGGCGAGCCGGCGGCTGCGGTCGAGGCGCGGCGCCTTCAGCCGTGCCAGCGCTTCGACCAACAAGCAATGCTGCGCCACCGAGAAGATATGCGCACCGACCGTCTGGCCGTTCCAGCGCGCCACGCGGGCAAGCCCGTGGGCGATGTCCTCGATCTCGATATCGAGCGCGGAGGGATCGAGCAGATCGAGCCGCCGCCCCGACAACATGCGCTGCCAGGCGCGCGTGTCGGTTACCGTATCGGTCGACGGCTTGAGCCGGTGCAACATCTCAGCCACGGCCGCGTTGCCCGAGCTTGGCGACGACGTCATGCCAGTGGCACGTCACCAAATGGTCGTTGACGATGCCGGTCGCCTGCATGAAGGCGTAGACGATGGTCGGGCCGCAGAACTTGAAGCCGCGTCGCGCCAGCTCCTTCGACATCGCGCGCGACACCGGGGTCTCGTCGGGGATCTGCGCAATGCTTTTGTAGCGGTTCTCTTTGGGCCGCCCGTCGACAAAATCCCACAGCAGCTTGGAAAAGCCCGGGCCTTTTTCCATCACATCGAGCCAGGCGCGCGC
>JASHWN010000078.1 GCA_030044035.1 Xanthobacteraceae bacterium | reverse complement strand
CCGAGGCGGTGATGGCGTCGATCGTCGCGCGCTTCCTGCCGCTTGATGACGCCGAGCGGGCGGCGCTGGCGCGCTTTATGCGGCCGACCTTGCGCAACTGGAACGGCATCGAAGTCGGCACGCTGCGGCCGACGGAGGCGCTCACGTAGCCCGCATTCGCTCCGCAGCGCCGCATACGACATGCAAAAAGGTACTGGTCTCGCCCGAACCCCATGAGCGGCCCCGCCTATGTGATAGCCCTGCGCAACGCGCTTGAGCGGCGTCCTACGTCCGAATACCAGTCGCCTCCACGCACAGGCGGCACGCAAGTGTCGATCAGGCTCGATGAGTTCATTTTTAACCACGTTGAGGCCATCGTCGCGAAAACCGGGTGGAATCGGGCCGAGGTTCTGAACGCCCTGATTCAACGGGGGCTGTTCGATCTCTACGGGTTTTGTAAGCCCAAGGTCGTCGATGGTCTCGTGCAAGATGTGGTGGCGAAGCTTGCGCCCCCTCATCCGCCGGTCATGCGCCAGCCTGTTTGAGCTGCTGTGATCTGTCACGGGAGAACGTGCCTGCGCAATCAATAGCGATGATGTTTTTGGAGCCGTTTAAAGCTGCCGCTGCGGAAGGGGCAGTTGTGGAACTGAAGCTCCGGCTGCTCGCGGGGAGTATTCCGGCCTTGCAAGCGCATGCTCTCGAGCAGCGGTTGGAGGATGTCGAAAAGCCCGTGATAGAACACTTCGTTGCCTCTCTGTCTGCCGAAGAGCGGGAAACCCTTAGTTTGTGCCGCACGCTACGCAACAAGGTACTGCACACCGATTTTCGGGCGGCGCGTGGCAAACTCAATGAACTTGGTATCAGAACGACATCCGGCGAGGTGAGGAAGGTTGATATACCCGTTGTATCCGTAGCGGCGATTTCAGAAAAAGTCCGTGGCGTGCAGGCCGGGACGGAAGGCGCGTTCGTGGCCGATACATTGTCCACGGCTTCGGGCACCGTATACGGCTGGTTTCTCGAAGCGGGGGCGAGCGGTGATTTCCAGAAAGCAAATGATGTTTTCAGGCGCGCATCGGCAATAATCGACAGGCTCGCCGGTATCGAGAATCCTTGATAGTTTCGCGTCGGCATCGGCAGGCACAGTCGTTGTGCCTTTGATCTTGTTGCAGAAATCCGGTGCCAAGAGGCTTTCGTGTTATCTGCCGCGTTTGAGCGCGTCGGCTATGACGGAAAGCGGAAGCACTAGGGATAACGGCGCATCGAGCAGCGCGACCGCCCCAAAGCTCCCATACCATTGCACGACTTTTTCGTTCTTCGCATCAATGAGGAGCGCGACGCCGCCGACCTCCCTGGCGACGCGTATGCAGCGCTCGCCGGCGCGCAACAACAGTGCCGCACCCAGCCCGCGGCCTTGAATGGCTCGATCAACGGCCAGCCGGCCGAGGCGGAACATAGGCACATCATAATGCGCGAGACCCTTTTTCACGAGCGCGGGCGTGCGTGCATAGTCGATCGACGCTGGGCTCAACGTGTAGAAGCCGAGAATGCGGGTCGATGCAGCGGCGGCCACAGCCACGAAGCATTTGGCGCCGCCGCTTTCATGATTTTGGCGCGCGTAGCGCTGCAGGTAGACGTTAAGTTCGGCGTCGCCACAGTCGAAAGTCGCGCGATGGTGCTCCTTGGCGAGCGCGGCTTCCTTCCACTCTATCTCGGTCATCGAAGAGTGAAGCGGGCCTTTGCGGCGCGGATCAGGCGCTTCGGAGCCGGTGGCGGATTTTCAAGAAGATCGAGCACTCGCAACGAGTCGCGCTCCGAGAGCGTCAGCCGCTCGTCCTCGGCAATATCGGCCTCGGCCTGCGGCAGCACGTTACGCAAAATATACCCAGTGAGATCGAGCCGCTTGAGCGTTGCGGCACGAGCCAAGGTGGCTTTTTCTTCCGGGCGCAGTCGCAATTCGATCCGCCCGCTTTCAGTCACTATCCGGGCCATGGCCATCTCCGATCCCGCGAAAATAACATCCGGAATCAATCCGTACAACAACATTGCCGGTGTGCCAGCCTGCCGCCGTGTCAGCGCACCCGATTGCCGGAAATCGAGAGCTGGGCGTAACGCGCGGCGCCGTCGGCCGCGAGGTCGCCGGTCACCGGCTTCTGCCATTCCATGCCGACAATGGCGCCGCGCCGCGCGCCGCTGATGAGGTTATCGGCAATTACGCTCGCGCCGGCGCCCGGCGCCACCGATACGGTGATGCCGTAGTCCGCGCCGCGCACGATATTGGCGCTGATGGCGACGTCGCGCAGATACGGTCCCCAGCCGGCGGCGATGCCGGCAAGCGCGGCATTCTCCACCACGTTGCCGCTCACGGCGGTATCGGCCTCGACGCCGATGCCGATGCCTGATGCGTCGTTCGGATCGGTGCCCGCGGGACGTCGCGCGACGAGATTGCGAACGAGGTTGCCCTGCACCACAGCGAGCCGGCCGCCACGGTTGAAGTTCGTCACCGCGATACCGAGTGCGGCGCCGTCGACGATATTGTTGGCGATCAGCGCGCCCTCGAAGCCGTATTCGGCGTAGAGCGCGACCTCGCCCAGGGCCGTACAGGTGTTGCCGACGATCTGCAGGTTCGAGGCGGTGTTGCCGCGCACCGCCGAGAACGCCGCATTGCCGATGCGGTTGCCGCGCACGATCACATTGTCGGCGCGGAAGACGTTGACGGCGTTGCCATACTGGCCCGAGCCGCCGGCCTTGTTGGCGATATTTTCGATGCGGTTGTCGGTCACCAGCGTGCCGTCATCGCCCGGCGCGCTGCGCCAGACCAGGATGCCGTTATTGCCGGCGCTCCGCACATGATTGCCGGAAATTTTCAGGCCCTGCGCGTCGAGCGAGAAGATCGCCGCATCGGCGGCGCTGATCGCGTTGCCGGAGACTTCGCCCTGCGCGGCTTCGAGCGTCATGCCGTTGCCGCCGCAATTGACGATCTCGCAATCGACGATGCGCAGCGATTGGACATGCGCAACATGGATCAAGCCGCGCTGCGGCGGCAGCGGCATGTCGGCGCCGTCCAAGATAAGGCCGCTGAGGCGCAGGTATTCGCCGCCGCTTGCCGAGACGAGGCTTGCGCCCGCGGCGAGCGTGATGTGGGTCGCTCCGGCAACGCCCGCGATCGCCGCATGGGGCGGCAGCTTCAGTTCGCCGGTGCGGTAGCGGCCCGGCGCGAGCTGCAGCACGGCGCGCGTCGCGGCGGCATAGTCGATCGCGTGCTGCAACGGCTTCGTCTGGTCTTCCGCGGCATTGGCGCGAAGCCCGAGCGCGGCGCCGTCGATCACGCCGCGCGAGGCGGCTTGCGGCAGGGGGCCGGTCTGTTGCGCACCGCGCGCCAGAGTGGCCGACGCAGCCGCCGTTGCGGCGCCGGCGACGCCGGCGAAGGCGGCAAACAAGCGGCGGCGATCGACCGTCATGGCTGGACTCCTGCTCTCCTGCTCGGAAGACATGTGCTGGGGAGACATGTGTTCGAAAGACATGGCGCATCAAGGGCCATGCCACGAGCCTGTCCCGCTCCGATACAAGTGCCGTATTCGCCGGTAGCGTTAATGTCTTGCTGCGGCGGCAAGCGCAATCAGCAGGCTTTCGCCGGCGCCGATAATTTGTTCAAGCGACAACGCGCGACGGCCAAACCGCCGCCGTGGCCGAGCCGTCCTATGCACGAGCGGAATATGGACGAACAGAACCAAAGGGCGGCTGCCCGGCGCGGCGGCTAGGGCGCGCCAGTACGCGTAATTGCACAGATAAGTCCCTGCATCCCGCGACACGCGCACGCGCACCGAGCGGTCGCGCACCGCGGCGGCGAGGCGGGCAAACGGGGCAGCGCCGCGGCGCGTCGCCGGCCCGTAAAATTCGATCGTGCCGTGCTGTGGCCGGCATCTGCCGGCATCGGGCAAGAGCGGCGACATCGCGTTGCGCGCCCGCGTCTCGACGCGCAGCTCTCGGGCTCGTCCGGCAAGGCCGAACATCAAGACCACATCCGGCTGTTGCGCGAACAGCCGCGGCAGTTCGCGGTCGATGCAGGAATATTCCGTGGCGAAGACGTGCGCTTCGCGTTTGAGGCCGGCCAATGCCGGCCGCCGCCTGCGGGCGAGCTTTTTGGCGACGAGCGCGCTCGGATTGAACGGCGCTCGCGGAAATGGTCCGAAGCCGGTGATCAGCACGCGCATGTTTTTCTGTTCAGCGTTCGAGCATGGCGGCGAGCCGCTCGGCCGCTTCGGCCGCCGCCAAACGACCGGCGGCGACCTCGGCTTCGATGCGCGGCAGCTCGGCTTTGAGCGTGCGGTCGGAGCGCAGCGGTGCGAACAGCCGCTCCTCGAGCATGGCCCACATCCACTTGACCTGCTGTTCGCCGCGGCGCGCGGCAAGCTCGCCGGCGCGCGTCAGCCGCTCGCGATGATCGAGGATTTTCGTCCATAACGCCTCGATGCCGTTGCCCTTGAGGGCCGAGCAGGTGACCACGGGCGGCGTCCAGTTCGGCGACGGGTGGGACAGAATATGGAGCGCGGCTTCGTATTCGGCCGCGGCCGCCTTGGCGCGCGCCGCGTTGTCGCCGTCCGCCTTGTTGACCGCGATCATGTCGGCGAGCTCGACGACGCCCTTCTTGAGCGCCTGCAATTCGTCGCCGGCGCCGGGCAGCACCAGGACCAGAAAGAAATCGGTCATGTCGGCGACCGCAAGCTCGGACTGGCCGACGCCGACGGTTTCGACCAGCACGACGTCGTAACCGGCGGCTTCGCAGAGCAGCAGGGTCTCGCGCGTCTTGGCGGCGACGCCGCCGAGCGTGCCCGATGTGGGCGATGGCCGGATGAAGGCGTTGGCGTCATTGGCGAGATGCGCCATGCGCGTCTTGTCGGCGAGGATCGAGCCGCCGGTGCGGCGCGATGACGGATCGACCGCCAGCACCGCGACTTTGCGGCCGCTGCGCGTGAGCAGCGAGCCGAGCGCGTCGATCAAGGTCGATTTGCCGACGCCCGGCGCTCCGGTGATACCGACCCGCACCGCCTTGCCGGTGGCGGGCAACAGCGCCTGCGTCAGCGCCGCGGCGGCGCGGCGATGATCGGCGCGTTTGCTTTCGACGAGCGTGATAGCGCGCGACAGCATGGTGCGGTCGCCGGCGCGGATCGCCTGCGCAAACTGTGCGCCATCGGGCGGGGAGGAAAGTGCGGCCATATCGTGTCATCGGTCGGGGCGGGGGCGCCCGTCAAGCATATTGCCCAAAAGGCGCGCTTCATCGGCCCAAATTTGCTCGCCGAATGACCGCGATATCGTCGAACTAGGGCCGCATCCGCCGGCTGTCATCGGCTCCTTCGTCGCGACGCGTGAAGAGGCGTCGTATGTGCTTTCCTCAACCACGGAGACGACGATGAACTGGGACCGCATTCAACTCGATTGGATGATCTTCAAGGACAAAGTCCGGGACAACTGGATCAAGCTGACCGACGAGGATGTCACCCGCATCGGCGGCCGCCGCGATAAATTGATCGACCGGTTGCAGGCGCGCTACGGCTTTGCCAAAGCCGAAGCCGCGCGCGAGGTCGAGGCCTGGATGCGGTCGCTCAAACGCGCCGCTTGATGCAGATGGTCGGTCCGACGAGGCTCAGGGCCGGCCACGGTTTCCGCTTCTCTGTTCTCTGATCTTGCTTGGTGCAGGGGCAGCCAAGGCGTACGCGGCATGCCTTCGCACCGCTTAGCGTTCCGGCAGCGGAATGAATTCGCTTGTGTCGCCGGGCACGAGCGGAAAGCGGCCACTCTGCCAATCGGCCTTGGCGGCTTCGATGCGGTCCTTGCGCGAGGACACGAAATTCCACCAGATGTGGCGCGGCCCATCCATGGCGGCGCCGCCGACCACGATGAGATGTGTATCGCGGGTGGCGCGCACCGCGACGCGGTCGCCCGGCTGCAGTACCAAGAGCTTTTCCGGGCCGAACGCGACGCCGCCGATGTCGATCTCGCCCGTGATCACGTAGACCGCGCGCTCTTCGTGCGAGGCCTCCAGGGGCAACGTGGTGCCGGCTTCGAGCCGCGCTTCGACGAACAGCGTGTCCCACAAGGTCGCGACCGGCGAGCGCAGGCCATGAGACGCGCCGGCAATGACGCGCAACGTCAGGCCATCTTCGCCAAGCTCGGGAATGTCTTTCGCGGCGGTGTGGGCGAAAGCCGGAACCGTCTCTTCGTCCTTGGCCGGCAGGGCGACCCATAATTGCAGGCCGTGCAGCTTTTCGCCGCCGCCGCGGCGCTCCGCGGCGGTTCGCTCGGAGTGCACGATGCCGCTTCCGGCGGTCATCAAGTTCACCGCACCGGGATGGATCGGCATCGCGGTGCCAAGGCTGTCGCGGTGCACGATCTCGCCGTCGAACAGATAGGTGACGGTGGCAAGGCCGATATGCGGATGCGGCCGCACGTCGATGCCGTTGCCGGCGGAAAACACCGCCGGGCCGAAATGATCGAAGAAGATGAACGGCCCGACCATGCGGCTTTGCGCCGACGGCAGCGCGCGGTGGACCTGGAAGCCGCCAAGATCGACCGAGCGCGGCACGACCACATGCGCCACGGCCGTGCACGACTGGGCGTCGCCGGGGACCGGGTCTTTGGCCGGAAAGAAACTCATGACCGAGCCCAGATAATCGCTGGCGGGTTAGCTTACCACCTCCGCCTTGCGTCGTCCGGCTCCTTGCATCACCCGGCCTTCGCCACCGCCTCGGCAATGAACCTGGGCAGCGCGAATGCGGCGACGTGCACCTCGGGCGACCAGTATCGGGTGGAAAAACTGCCGGCGCTGCGGTAGCGCGCCGCGATCGTCTTTGCCGGCGTGCGGCGCAGGTTCTTATTGTCGGTGGCCCAGCCCATCGCCATGTGGCCGCCCACATAGGTCGGGATCGCGGCGACATAGCAGGCGCCATCGGCGAACAGCTTGCGAAACTTGCCGATGCTGGACGTCAGCTCGGACGGCTGGAAGATCGGCACGCCATTCTGGGTGACCAGCACGCCGCCCTTGTTCAGGCAGCGCCTGCAGCCCTCGTAGAACTTGCTGCTGAACAGCACCTTGCCGGGCCCTTGCGGGTCGGTGGAATCGACGATGATGACGTCGAAGCGCCGGTCGGTGCGGGCGACGTATTTCATGCCGTCGTCGATCACGCTCTCGAAGCGCTTGTCGGCGAACACCGGCTTGGTGAATTCGGGAAAGTGCTCCTTGGCGAATTCGACCACGGCGGGATCGATCTCCACCTGGGTGAGGCGCCGCACCGTCTTGTGCTTGAGCACCTCCTCGGCGATGCCGCAGTCGCCGCCGCCGATGATCAGCACGTCGCGCGCCTTGCCGTGGGCGAACAGCGGCACGTGCGACATCATCTCCTGGTAGATGAACTCGTCCTTCTTGGTGATCTGGGTGGCGCCGTCGAGCATCAGCATCTTGCCGAAGAACGGCTGCTCGAACAGCACCAGGTGCTGGTGCTCGGTCTGCATTTCGTAGAGCACCTTCTTGACCTTGAAGCTCATGCGGAAGCCGAGTTCGTCGAACAGCGTCTCTGGGATCCAGCGTTCTTCCGCCATGACGGCCTCCCGTTTGCCATAGACAAACGGCCGGGATTGGTCCCGGCCGCTTCTTCCGTCAATGCTCGATGCGGCGGCCGCTCAGGCCTGCTTGCCGCGCAACAGTTCGTCGACCACCACCTCTTTGGCCGAGAACGCCTCGCGCAGCACCGGAATGCAGGCGTCCGGATCGGCCGAGCCGCACATGAACACGTCGAGCGCCGCATAGCCGGCTTCCGGCCAAGTGTGGATCGAGATGTGGCTCTCGGCCAGCACCGCCACGCCGGACACGCCGCTCGGCTGGAAGTGGTGCAGGTGGATGTGCAGCAGCGTGGCGCGCGCGGCGGCCACGCAGCGCCGCAGCGTCGCCTCGATGTGGTCGATGTCGTCGAGCCGCGCGGCGCCGCACAAATCGACGATCAGATGCACGCCGGCGCAACGCACGCCGTTGCGGACTGCGAAATGGTCGCTGGGCTGGTCGCCCGGCTCCGCCGGCAGCGGCGCCGCGACTTTCAGCTTGACCTTCCGATCTTCCTTTCGGGCGGTGCTTGGAATCCCCAAGCCCTTCACCGATCGCAAGAGGGCGCGTTGGCTCATGCCGTCCTCCCCAACCAGAGATGAGAACCTGAGATGCCGGCAAGCCGGCACCGCGAAAGCAAAGCCGCCACTGATCTGGTTCAAGCGCGAACTGATCAACAGCGGCAAGTTCCCCACATAAATGCTGAGCGCGGGGAGTCAAGCAGATTCTGCGGAAAAACAATTAAAGCTTCCTGTCGTTCCGCAATTTTTTGGTGGCGCGGATCGCGGCGCATCGCCGCGAGGCCGAGAGCTTGGTCGACATGGCGCTTGCTCTGCGGCGGCTCGCCGCTAAGCTCGCGGCCGGGCGAAGGTCGAACAGAAAAACCGAGGAGAGGGAATGCGCGCCACGTTTCGAGCAAGCACCGCAACACTCCAGAAGTCCGCATCGCACGGGCTTTTCCGCGCCTGCGCCTGCTGCCAGGCGGCGGCGCTGCCGCACAAGCCGGCGCGGCGCAATTTTCTTGCCGGCGGCCTCGCTGCGCTCGGCCTCGGCGCGCCGGCCGCCGCTTTGACGAACCCGGCGCGTGCCCAGACAGCGGCACCCGCGGCGCGGATCGACGTGCATCACCACTACGTGCCGAAGGTCCACGCCGATGCGGTGGCCAAGCACGGCGGCCGGGTGCCGGCATGGACGGTGCAAGCCACGCTCGACGACATGGCGAAGGCTGGCGTGACCAAAGCCGTGCTGTCGCTGGCGCCGCCCGGCGTCTGGTTCGGCGACGTCGCCGCGGATCGCACGCTGGCGCGCGCCTGCAACGAGGCCGGAGCGCAATTGCGCAACGACAATCCGGGACGCTTCGGGCTATTCGCCGCCATTCCGCTGCCCGATGCCGACGGCAGCCTGCGCGAGATCGGGTACGCATTCGACGTGCTCAAGGCCGACGGCATCGGCCTGTTCACCAGCTACGGCGACAAATATCTCGGCGACGCGGCGTTCGTGCCGGTGTTCGAGGAGCTCAGCCGCCGCCGCGCCGTGGTCTATACGCATCCGCTCAATCCGGCCTGCTGCAGCCGTCTCGCCGATGGCGTCGGCCCAAGTTCGATCGAGTTCGCCACCGACACCACGCGAACCATCGCTAGTCTCATCTTCGGCAAGGCCGGCACCGCGTTCCGCTGCCCGGACGTCAGATTCATCTGGTCGCACAGCGGCGGCACCTTGCCGTTCCTGATCGGCCGCTTCATCCGCGAGCAGCAGGTCAGGAAGGATCCGCGCATGCCGGACGGCGTTGGGCCCGTGGTGCGCAAGTACTTTTACGAGATCGCCCAGGGCAACGAGCCGGGCCAGTTCGCGGCCTTGCTCAAGCTCGTGCCGGTCTCGCAGATCATGTTCGGCTCGGATTTTCCGTTCCGCGAAGCGAGCGAGGCCGCCGACGGGCTTGCCGCCTACCGGTTCAGCGTCGCCGAACGGGCCGCGATCGACTCCGAAAACGCGCTGCGGCTCTTGCCGCATCTTGCCGGCTGACGGGCTCGATTTGGCCACGATGCCCATGCCACTTCACATTTTGGCCACCGCTTGCATTCATCATCCGGTTCGTTCATTGCGGCTGGCAGGCCGTTTTCGGCAAGGCACGACGCCGCTGGGGCGCGCGGAGGCGAGGGAAGGGAGAACCCATATGAAGCGATCCTTTGCTGCGGGTTTGGTTGGGGCAAGTTTGATGGCGCTCACGGCGCTGGCGCCGGAGCAGGCCGCCGCGCAATACGCGCCGCCGCCGCCGGATCCGGCGGCGCCGATCGGCGGCGCCATCGTCGGCGGCGTGCTCGGCGGCATTGTCGGCGGCGCATTGGGCGGCCGTCGCGGTGCCGTCGCCGGTGCCGTCGTCGGCGGCACCACGGGTGCGGTCATAGCTGCCGAAGCACAGGCGCGACCCAACGGTTATTATTGGTGGCGCGGCGGCTGCTACTACCGTTATCCGAACGGCGCTTGGTCGCAGCCGCTCTATCCGAGCTATTGCGGCTACTGAGATCCCCGAGCGCGCGCGCTCGAAAGCGACGTAATCAGCCGTTCACGGCGACGGCCGGCGGGACCATCGGCTCCGCCGGCTTTTTCACCCGCGTGCGGAAGAAGCCGAGCACGCGCCGCGCGGTCTCGGGCTGCAGGCGGTTGAAGCTCATCAGCGCCTGGTCGAGATCGTTGGCGGACATGCCGCGGTCGGCGGCGCGCAGCAGCAAAATGGCCTTGGTCGTGGTCGAGGACAGGTCCGCGACCTTGGCGAGGATCAGCACGATCTCGGCGCCCGGATCGAGCAGGGCCCGCTCGACCACGTCGATCGGCGTATCGCACAACAGCGACAGCGCAATCGCGGTCTCTTCGAACTTGCGCTCGCGCGCGTAATGGTAAATCTCTGCCTCGCCGATGCGGCGGATGCGGTTCTGCCGCTCCACTTCGGCCTGCGCGGCGGCAAAATCCGGCGAAGCATTGCGCACCTCGCTGCGGATGCTGCCGGCGACCTCGGCCACCACGCCCTCGACCGCGGCGCTGGCCTGCGGATTTTCGGCGGCGAGCCGCGCCCGCACTGCGTTCGACGCCTTCTCCAGCAGCATCAGAAAATGCGGCCGCGGAATGTCCTCGCGGCGGCCGA
>JASHWN010000077.1 GCA_030044035.1 Xanthobacteraceae bacterium | reverse complement strand
CCGCGCACGGCCCGCACGGGCCGGTGTCGCCCATGGACCAGAAATTATCCGCACCCGCGATGCGGCCGATCCTGCTGTCGGGCAGGCCGGCGATCTTTTTCCACAGCCGGAACGCCTCGTCGTCGTCGATATAGACCGTGACCAGGAGGCGCTCGGCCGGAATGCCGAACTCTTTGGTAAGGAGCCGCCAAGCCAGCTCGATCGCGCGCTCTTTGAAATAGTCGCCGAACGAGAAATTGCCGAGCATCTCGAAAAACGTGTGGTGGCGCGCGGTGTAGCCGACATTGTCGAGGTCGTTGTGCTTGCCGCCGGCGCGCACGCATTTCTGCGCCGTGGCTGCCCGCACATAGGGGCGCTTTTCGAGGCCGGTGAAGACATTCTTGAACTGCACCATGCCGGCATTGGTGAACATCAAGGTCGGATCGTTGCGCGGCACGAGCGGCGACGAGGGCACGACTTCGTGCCCCTCGCGCGCGAAATAGGCGAGGAAGTTCGCCCGGATGTCATTGACCCCGCTCATGTGGTGCAACTCTCTAATGGCACAGGGCTTTCCTGTCCAGGAAAGCCCCCCTGCCGCGCCAATTGCAGCGCTGTGGCAAAGCATATAAGCGCTGCTTTTCTGGCGCGCCGCCGCCGGCGGCCTGCCCCCGCCCCACCCGAGAACCGCCGATGAACGAAGAAAGCACCCCAGCCCCGAAAAGCTTCGCCGAGCGGCTGTGTGGCAGCCGCTTCGTCATCACCGCGGAGGTCGCCCCGCCGGTGTCCTGTGATGCCGACGACCTGCGCCGCAAGGCGGCGCCGCTGCAGGGCCTGGCGGACGCGGTCAACGTCACCGACGGCGCCGGCGCCCGCGCCAGCATGAGCGCGCTCGCCGCCGCTTCGATCCTCCATGGCATGGGTATCGAGCCGATCCTGCAAATCACCTGCCGCGACAAGAACCGCATCGCGCTGCAGGCTGAACTTTTGGGGGCGGCCGCGCTCGGCATCCGTAACCTGCTGCTGCTCACCGGCGACGACCCCAAAGCCGGCGACCAGCCCGAGACCAAGCCGGTATTCGACATCGATTCGAAGACCCTGATCGAGACCGCGCGGCGGCTGCGCGACGACGGCACCTTGCCGACCGGGCGGGCGGTCGGCGGCAAAGCCGCATTCCTTCTTGGCGCCGCCGACGTGCCGATCGATCCGCCGGCCGGTTGGCAGCCGAACGCGCTCGCCGGCAAGGCCAAATCGGGCGCGCAATTCGTGCAGACGCAGTTCTGCATGGACGCCGGCATCGTGCGCCGCTACGCCGGCGTGCTGCGTGAGGCCGGGCTGACCCGCGACCTCGCGATTCTCGTCGGCGTCAATCCGCTGCGTTCGGCCAAATCGGCGGCCTGGATGAAGCGCCACCTGTTCGGCACCATCATCCCCGACGCGCTGATCAAACGCCTAGAAGCCGCCACCGACCCGGCGCGCGAAGGCATCGTCATCTGCGCCGAACTGATCGCGGAGCTGTCCACGATCTCAGGCGTCGCCGGTGTCCACATCATGGCGCCGGGCAACGACGCGGCGATCCCGGAGGTGATCCGGGCGGTGAGGGGTCGGCTCCCGCGTCCTCAGGCTTAAGCGAACCCGCCTACGCCTCACGCGCGCGCCCCCGGCAGGCGGGTACAGCGCACGACCTTTCCACCGAGTTATTCACAGCCGAGCAAGGTGAGGGCGCAGGCCAAACCTTCTACTGTCACGAATTGCACATAAGTTGTAGCGGTTTTCCGCCGCTGCGATGGGTTGTCCCTGACCTTGTGAATGCTTCTGAACGGTTCAGGACGCCACCACCAGAGCGAAGAATTTCGACAATCGACAGGGGGGCTTTGATGAGCAAGCACGTTTTGGCGCCTGGTCGGGGCGCCGGCAATCAGCGGCCGCAGGCTTCTGCCGCGCCGACCACGCAATCTCACGCCACCAATTCGGTGCTAGCGGTGCAGTCGACGCACTTCGTTGCGCCGCATTTCCCGTTCCAACCATTGCCCCCGCCGCTCGGAAAGCCACCCTTCCGCTTTGACCTATCGCAGCTGCTGCATCCCGACGAAGTCAACAAGATTGCGCAGACCAAGCTGGTCTTTCACACCGTCGGCGATACCGGCGACGAGCGCGGTAAAGAAATGGACTTCGTCGCGGCGATGATGACGGAGGACTACGATAACAGTCCCGAGGGTGAGGCGCCTGCTTTCTACTATCATCTCGGCGACGTCGTGTATTTCGCCGGCGACGTCAACGACTACGGCGAGAACTTCTACGAGACCTATGCTGAATATCCTGCTCTGATCGTCTCGATACCCGGCAACCACGATTGTCAGCCGGACGATCCGCAGGACGGGCCGGTCGATCCGAACAAAAAACCGCTGGATGGATGGGTCCAGAACTTCATGTCGAATGATCCGACCAAACTCGGCTCGCTCAAGACAACCTCGTCGCGGACGCAGATGGATTTGCCGAACGTGTATTGGACGTTCACGACGCCCCTCGCCACCGTCATCGGACTTTTCTCGAACGTGGGCGAGACCGAGGCAGAACTGCATCAGGACCAGATCGACTGGTTCAAGGGCGAACTGAAGGCCGCCGACGCTAACAAAGCGCTCATCGTTGCGATTCACCACCCGCCATTCTCAGGCGATACCGAGCATGCCGGCAGCACGGTCGCCGAAAAGGTGCTGTTCGAGAGCTTTGCGGCGACCAGCCGATATCCGCATCTCATCTTGTCGGGTCACGTTCACAATTATCAGCGCTTCACCGTCAAGCAGACGGATAACACCGGCAGCATCGACATCCCGTGTGTGGTGGCAGGCGCCGGCGGATACTCGAAGCTTGGCAAACTTCATAAGGTCAAAGGCAAATATCCCGTTGCACCGCTGCAGCTCACCGATACGCTCAAGCTTGAGAAATACGATCAGGACAATTTCGGCTTTCTGCGCCTCGAGGTAAGCAAGCAACAGATCGCCGGCACGTATTTTTCCGCTCGTTATGACGAGACGGTAACGGCGCCAAAGCCGGCAGCGACGGACAAGTTTACGATCGACCTCAAAAGGCGCTCGGTCAAATAACGTTTCGCGGCTTCCGCCACGTAATCGTTGTCCGGCTGCCAAGCAATCGTATCAGGCCGGCGGCGTAGCGCGCTCCACCGTCCGGATATCGATCTCCGACTCCAAGGTGCGGTGCACCGGGCATTTGTCGGCGATCTCCATCAGCCGCGCGCGCTGCTCGGC
>JASHWN010000076.1 GCA_030044035.1 Xanthobacteraceae bacterium | reverse complement strand
CAGACCGACGCCGCCATCAATCGCGGCAATTCGGGCGGCCCGCTGTTCAATCTCAACGGCGAAGTGATCGGCATCAACACCGCGATCATCTCGCCGTCCGGCGGTTCGATCGGCATCGGCTTCGCCATTCCGTCCGACAGCGCGACGCCGGTCATCGATCAGCTGCAAAAATACGGCGAGGCGCGCCGCGGCTGGCTCGGCGTGCGCATCCAGCAGGTGACCGACGAGCTCGCGGAAAGCCTCAATCTCGGCACCCCGCGCGGCGCGCTGGTCGCCGGCGTCGACGACAAGGGGCCGGCCAAGCCCGCCGGCATCCAGGCCGGCGACGTGGTGGTGAAGTTCGACGGCCAGGACATCAAGGAGATGCGCGATCTGCCGCGCATCGTCGCTGACACGCCGGTCGGCAAGGAGGTCGACGTCGTCGTCATTCGCAAGGGCAAGGAAGAGGCCCACAAGGTGACGATCGGCCGCCTCAAGGAGGACGTGAAAGTGGCGTCGGCCGACGACAAGAAGGACAACCCGCCGCCGGAGAAATCCGTGGTGCAGAAGACGCTCGGCCTCGAATTGTCGAGCCTGACCGACGATCTGCGCCGCCGCTTCAAGATCCGCGACAACGTCAAGGGCGTGCTCGTCACCGGCGTCGATCCGAATGCGGCCAACGACGCTCCCGACAAGCATTTGGCAGCGGGCGATGTGATCGCCGAAGTGCAGTACCAGGCCGTCAATACCCCGGCCGATCTGCAGAAGCGCGTCGACGAGCTCAAGCAGCAGGGCAAGAAGGTCGCCGTGCTGCTGGTCTCCAACGGCGACGGCGAGACCCGCTTCGTGGCGCTCACTTTGCAATAGGGGCGAGTGGCGAATAGCGAGTAGAAAATATCGATTCGCCATTCGCTACTTCGCCATTCGCATTCTCAGTTAATTCCTTAATCCAACACGTGGCCCACCATGCCGTCGGCGAGCTTCGGCTCGAACCAGGTCGATTTCGGCGGCATGACCGCGCCGGCGTCGGCGACCGCCATCAGGTCCGCCATCTGCGTCGGATAGAGCGCGAACGCCGCCGCCGCTTGACGCGATGCGACGAGCCGCTCCAGCTCTGAGAGTCCGCGGCCGCCGCCGACAAAGTCGATGCGCTTGTCGGCGCGTGGATCGGTAATGCCGAAAATCGGCGCGATGACGTTGCGTGTCAGCAGCGTGATCGGCAGCCGCTCGATCGGGTCGGCGGATGTCGGCTCGGCGCGCAGCACCAGCCGATACCAGCGGCCGCCGAGCACCATGCCGACTTCGTGCGCGTGCGACGGCCGCACCGGGCCGGCGCTCGGCTCTAGCGTATATTTGTTGCGCAGCTCGGCGAGCAGCTGCTCGGGAGTGCGGCCGTTGAGATCGCGCAGCACGCGATTGTAATCGAGGATGGTCATCTCGCCGTGCGGAAACAGCACCGCCAGGAAATAACGGTGCGGCCCGTCCCCGCCGCGCGCCTGGGCGACGCGCAACGCCGCCGCCGAACGATGATGCCCGTCGGCGATGTAGAGCGCCGGTAAAGCATCGACGGCGTGCGTCAGGCCGGCGATGGCCGCATCGGCCTCGATCACCCAGAACTGGTGGCGCACGCCGTCATCGGCCGTGACATCCAACGCGGCGGAGCCGGCCGCGGCTTGTGCCAGCATTGCATCGAGCCGCGGCGCCGCCGGGTAGGCGAGCATCACTGGCCCGGTCTGGGCGTTGACCGCGTCGATCTGGCGCACACGGTCGTCTTCCTTGGCGGGCGTGGTCAGTTCGTGCTTGCGGATGCGATTTTGGGCATACGCATCGAGCGAAGCGATTGCGGCGAGCCCGGTCTGGGTGCGGCCGCGCCAGGTCAGCCGGTAAACGTAGTAGCAAGGCTTGGCGTCGCGCATCAGCACGCCGGCATCGATCATGGCGCGCAGGTTGGCGGCCGCCTTGGCGTAGACCGCCGCGTCGTACGGGTCGGTCGACGGCGCCAGGTCGATCTCCGCCTTGGAGACGTGCAAAAAGCTCCACGGCTTGCCCGTGGCGCGCTGGCGCGCCTCGGCGCTCGACAGCACGTCATAGGGCGGCGCCAAAACTTCGGCGGCGCAGCCCGGCGCCGGCCGCAGCGCGCGAAAGGGTTTGATCAAGGTCACGTGACTTTGCTCGATTGAACTTGGCGGGGCATTATTCGAACAGCGGACTTACTCTGCTCAGAACTTCGTCGATGATGTGGTCAGGCACGCTCTCCAATTTTTTGCCGCCCCTCGCGCGGACATCAAGGGCGCGAGGTTGGTCGCAACGAATGATGCCGGTCGTTCGCGTCCCGGCACCCATAAGCGATACCGCAAATCCAGCCATGCGGGCGAAATTGCCTCCGGTCGTAATCGGCAGGACGACCGGAACGCCAGTTAGGCGGTTGAATTTTTCCGGCGAAATGACCAGCACCGGCCGTTTGCCTTGTTGTTCATGGCCGATCGTAGGATCCAGCGAGACAAGATAGACATCGCCGCGCTCCATCAGATCAACTCGCGCCCGACGGCGCGGCCGCTTACCCACTCACGATCCTCGCGCGAGCGCCTTGCCGATGGCTTGCATTTCGCAAGCAGTTCATCGAGGGAATAACGCTTGCGCCGCTTCGGATCGATGACGAGCCTGCCGGACTTGACCGAAATGGCAACCGAAGCATCCGGTCTCAGCTCGAGCGCATCGAGCATGGGTTTGGGGATCGCCAGCATGACCGATCCCCCGACCTTACGAAGCCGCGCAGCATGTGTCATGATATTTCACCGCTAACGAATTATATTTTAATATAACATGGAGTATCCCGGCAGACAAGCTTGCTCGCCGTTCGCCGAGCTATTTAAATTTCATGTGCATGCACTAGCTTTGTCCCGTGAGCAGCCCGGATAAAATCGTCCTTATTGCCGGCCCGACCGCGAGCGGCAAATCGGCATTGGCGATGGCGCTGGCCGAAAAG
>JASHWN010000075.1 GCA_030044035.1 Xanthobacteraceae bacterium | reverse complement strand
GTACCAGTTCGACGCATCGGTATTCGGAAAACCCTGCTCGGCCAAGGTGGCGACGTTCGGCAAAATGGCGTTGCGCTTGTTGGCGGCGGCGCCGATCGGCACGATGGCGCCGGCCTGGATCTGCGAGATCACCGCCGGAACGTCGGCGGCAAACACCTGCACTTGCCCGCCGAGCAGATCGGTCAGCGCCGGCGCCGCGCCGCGATACGGCACGTGCAGGAATTTCACGCCGGCGGCGTCGGCGAACAGAATCTGCGCCAGATGCGGCGGCGAGCCGATGCCGGTCGAGGCGAACGTGATGGCGCCAGGTCTTTGCTTGGCGAGCGCCACCAGCTCCTTGGCGTCCTTGATGCCGAGCTGCGGTCTGACGACCAGCACTTCGGTGTTGGTGACGACTTCGGCGACCGGGGCGAAGTCGCGCAGCGCGTCGTACGGCATTTTCGGCATGATGTGCGGCGACACCGTCACCGCGCCGGCGGTGGTGAGAAACAGCGAATAGCCGTCCGGCTCCGACTGCGCCACGTTGGCGCCGCCGACCGTGCCGTTGGCGCCGGGCCGGTTCTCGATGAACACCTTCTGGCCGAGCGTCGCCGTCATCTTGTCGGCGATCAGGCGGCCGACGAAATCGGTCGGCCCGCCGGGCGGGAACGCCACCACGATGCGCACCGGCCGGCTCGGAAAATCCTGCGCCCGCGTCTGCGCCAGCGGCGCGGCGGCGAGCGCCAACAGCGCCGCCCATGCGGCCATGAGCACGCGTCGAATCATTTGCACCATCTCCTCCCTGGAGCCGCGGCAACCGGTCATTAGCCGGCCGGCAGCATAGCCGCCGCATCGCTTCTCGCCATCGAAATTACTCGGGCGGACTTGACCTTGGCGGGCGGTTCCACCAACAACGTTGCCCCATGAACGGGTCTGATTTGCCGCCCTACATGCGCCCGGAGCGCTCGTTCCAGGGTTTGATCCTGGCGCTGCAGCGCTACTGGGCGGATTGGGGCTGCATCATCCTGCAGCCCTACGACATGGAGGTCGGCGCCGGCACGTTTCATCCGGCCACGACCTTACGGGCGCTCGGTCCAAAGCCATGGAACGCCGCGTATGTGCAGCCGTCGCGCCGGCCCAAGGACGGCCGCTACGGCGAGAATCCCAACCGGCTGCAGCATTATTATCAGCTGCAGGTGATCCTCAAACCTTCGCCGGGCGATCTGCAGGAGCTTTATCTCAAATCGCTCTATGCCATCGGCATCGATCCGAAAATCCACGACCTCCGCTTCGTCGAGGACGATTGGGAAAGCCCGACGCTCGGCGCCTGGGGGGTCGGCTGGGAATGCTGGTGCGACGGCATGGAAGTGTCGCAGTTCACTTATTTTCAGCAGGTCGCCGGCTTCGAATGCGCTCCGGTGTCCGGCGAGCTGACCTACGGGCTCGAGCGGCTCGCCATGTACGTGCAGGGCGTCGAGAACGTGTTCGATCTCAACTTCAACGGCCGCGACGGTGTCGAGCGCGTGCGCTACGGCGACGTGTTCCTGCAGGCCGAGCAGGAATATTCGCGGCACAATTTCGAATACGCCGACACCGACATGCTGTTCGAGCAATTCCGCATGGCGGAGGCGGCGTGCAAAAAATATCTCGAGGCGGGCTGGCAGGCCCCGCAAGCCGGTGAGGGTAGGGCGGGAGCAAATCGCGGCCGTCACCTGATGGCGCTGCCGGCCTACGACCAGTGCATCAAGGCGAGCCACGTGTTCAATCTGCTCGACGCCCGCGGCGTGATTTCCGTGACCGAGCGGCAAAGCTATATTTTGCGGGTGCGCGAGCTCGCCAAGGCATGCGGCGAGGCGTGGCTGGCAACGGAAGGCGGAGGGAGAAGCGCATGAGCGACGCGGTGACGACAGGCGACATGCCGGAGGTCGGCGGGCAACGGCCGATCGTGATCGAAGTGGAGTCCGGCAAGAGCTATTGGTGGTGCGCCTGCGGACGCTCCAAATCGCAGCCGTTCTGCGACGGCTCGCACAAGCCGACCGCGTTCCGGCCGATCGAGTTCAAGGCCGACAAATCCGAGCAGGTCTGGTTCTGCGCCTGCAAGCGCAGCGGCAAGAAGCCGATGTGCGACGGCAGCCATAAGAAACTAGCGGGATGACATCGAGCGGCTAGAGGACTTCCACGATCCTCTCGCCGGATTTAAGCGCTTCCACAACCTCGTCCAGCAGCGGTTCGATCGAACGCCATAGTGCGTCATTGCTGATGTTGCCGATGCGAACCCAGACGACCTGTGCCGCGCGATTCACGTCGGGCAAGTGCAACAAAGTCTTCGTCCTTGGTGACAAGGGTCGCGCGCCGGTCCGCGCGGCATGTCGCCAAATAGCGAGATCGGTGGCAATCCCTAACGAGATCCGGTTCACGTGCTCGGCCGGATAACCACGGCTTGCGAATCGACGCGCCAGCCCCGGCGGAAGCTGCGCGTCGATGAGAAAGCGAATCATCAGGCTGTGCGCACGACCCGGTGCTCGGTCGCGCGCGCGGCATACAGCAATGCCGCCGTAATGTCTTCGGCGGTCAGGTAGTCAAAATCCGCCAGCAATTGCTGCTGACTCGTTCCGTGTGCCAATGCTTCCACAATATCCGCAACGCGCATGCGCGTGCCTCTAATGCACG
>JASHWN010000074.1 GCA_030044035.1 Xanthobacteraceae bacterium | reverse complement strand
CTGGATAATCGGGCCGGAATAATCATCGTTGCGGCGACGCAGCGCCGGCATCGGCGCGGGCGCCGGCGCCGGCTCCTTGGCGACCGCCAAGCGCGTGACCTTCTCCTCGTCGGGCGAGATGATGGGAAGGGGAGGCGGCGCTGCCGCCGGCGCGGCCTTTGTGCCGATCCGCGCGGCGGCGAGCGCGTAAACATCCTTGATGCCGCCGACCAGACCGCGGCGCAGAAAGCAGACCAGCAACACGAAGACGAGCCCGAGCACCAGCTTCCAGGTGGCGCCGAGATGCAGCGCGTTCTGCAGAAAGTCGCTCAGATAAAGCCACACCGCGGCGCCGACCAGCGGGCCGAACAGCGTGCCGGCGCCGCCGATCGCCGTCTGCATGACGAGCTGGCCGGATGTGTCGAAGGTGAACGCGTCGGGCGGCATGAAGGCCTGCATGACGCCAAGCAGCCCGCCGGCAAAGCCCGCATAGGCCGCGGCGATGACGAAAGCGGTCAGCTTGTAGCCGTGGATGTTGTGGCCGACCGCCGAGGCGCGCAGCGGGTTATCGCGGATCGCGCTCAAGATGACGCCGACCGGCGAGCGCACGATGCGCAGCGCGATCACCATGCCGATAAAGAACCAGAACGCCAGAAAGGCGTAGAGCGAGCGGTCGCTGTCGAAGTTAAGGACGGTGAAGCCGAGATTGATGACCGGGGTCGGTACGCCGGGCAGGCCGTTCTCGCCGCCGGTATAGGCCGAGAGCGGATTGAACTCGACGAAAAAGAACACTTCGGCGATCGCCACGGTGATCATGGCGAAGTAGATGCCGGTGCGCCGCAGCGCGATAAGCCCCACCAGATAACCGACGATCGCGGCTGCGATCATGCCGATGAACAAAGCTACGGTGACGTTGGGGAAATTGATCTGCGTCAACAGATAGGCGGCGACCATGCCGCCGGTGCCGTAAAACGCCGACTGGCCGAACGACAGCAGCCCGGTAAAGCCGAACAGGATATCGAAGCCGATGCCGAACAGGCCCCAGATCAGGATGCGGTTGATCGTCGTCGGCGCGAAGCCGACGAGCGGCAGAACGAACGGCGCGGCAATCAGCCCGAGCGCGGTCAGGAGCTCGATGATGAAGAATCCCTGCTTGCGCATCACCTCACGCATTCATTCGCGCCCCGCAGTGCCGAGAAGACCGTAAGGCCGCACCACCAGCACCAGCGTCATCGCCACGAACAGCATGACGTAGGCATAGCCAGGATTGAACATCGAGGTCAGGCTGATGATCTCGCCGGCAATCAGGCCGCCGAGCACCGCGCCCGGAAACGAGCCGACGCCGCCGATCACCACCACGACAAAGGTCTGCACCAGAATACCTTCGCCGACGTCGGGCGCGATCGAGACCACCGGCGCGTTGACGATGCCGGCGAAGCCCGCCGCCATGGCGCCGATGCCGAACACCAGCATGAACACCTTGTAGACGTCGATGCCGAGCGAATCGACCATGACCGAATCTTCGACGCCGGCGCGCACGATCATGCCGATGCGGGTGCGGTAGAGCACGACATAGAGCGCCAGCAGTGCCGCGGCGACGATGCCGAGCAGCGCCAGCCGGTAGGTCGGGTAGAACATGAAGCCGAGCGGCGTGATGCCGACGAGCGGCGCCGGCGGCGGCACCGACTTCGACAGGCTGCCGAAGAACAAGCGTATGGTCTCGACGAACACGATGCCGAGGCCGAAGGTGACGAGCAGCTGGTCCTCGTGCGGCCTGGTATAGAAATAGCGGATCACGACCCGCTCCATCACCACGCCGACGACCATGACGAACAGCGAACCGGCGAACACCGCGGCGATGAAGGAGTCCGTATAGGTGAAGGTCAGCCAGCCGGCATAGCCGCCGAGCATGAACATGGCGCCGTGGGCGAGGTTGAGCACGCCGAGCGTGCCGTAGATGATCGTCAGGCCGGATGAGATCAGCGCCAGCAGCGCGCCAAGCACCAGGCCGTTGAAGCACTGCGAAATGAAATTAGCCCAGCTGATCACGCGGTTATCCGCAATTCCGGTGTCCTTAACGTCGTGATGCCCGGCACTTCACCGGGCATGCACGTTCCTTTGCTCCGATACGCAAGGCGCAGCAGGCCGCGCTTGCGTCGCGCCGAGAGGCCTTCTCCGCATCGCGATGCGGAGGAGGCCGGCTCACGCGGCTCTTAGACGTAGTCGCCGAGGTTGCAGCCGAACGCATCCGGCTTCTGCATCAGCGGCGCGCCCGGCTGGACCTCGGTGACTTCCCAATAGTCTTCGCTGTTCTTCATCGCCTTCGGCGCCTTGCCGCGGACGATGATCACGGGACGCACCAGCTGGTGATCCTCGGGGCGGAAATGCACGTCGCCCACCGTCGACGGGAAGGTCTCGCCCTTCTCATAGGTCTTGATGACGGTCGGCGGGTAGAACGTGCCGGCCTCCGACACCATGCGCGCCCAGATCGCGAACGACATGTAGGAGTTGTTGGCGCCCCATTCCGGCCGATAATTGTACTTCTTGTAGAAGGCCTCGACGAACGCCTTGGCCAGCGGATACTTGTCCTCCAGCGTCCACCAGAAATCGGTGGCCGCGTAGACGCCTTCGGTGAGGTCCGGCCCGACTTCCTTGGCCAGGAACGGTATCTGGTACGGAATCACCAGCTTCATCTTCGGCAGGATGCCGAACTGCTTGGCCTGTTGGATCGACAGCACGGCGTCGCGTCCCCAGTTCACGTTGAGCAGGATTTCGGCGCCGGAATTGGCGATGTTGGTGAGATACTGGCTGAAGTCCTGGGTGCCGAGCGGCGAAACCTGGTCGGTCACCTTGGTCCAGCCGCCATTCTTGATCAGATAGTCGCTCGACGACTGGGTGACGGTGTGGCCGTAGGTGTAATCCGGCGTCATCCACGCCGCTTTCCGGTTCTTGCCGAACGCCTTCAACAGCACCGGCCCGATCGCGTTGGCTGCGGTTTCGCCATAGAAATTCTGGCGGAAGCCGTAGCGCACGCAGTCCTTGCCGGTGGTGTCGTTGGAGCCGGAGATGCCGGTTGTGTACAGGATCTTCTCGCGCTGCGCGAACTTGTTGAGCGCCACCGCGACCGCGCTCGAGGTCGAGCCGGTCATCAGGATGATCTTGTTCTGATTGATGAAGGTCTGCTGCTCCTGCACCGCGTCGTTCGGCTTGGCGCCGCTGTCGGCGACGAGCAGGGCGACCTTCTTGCCGAGCAGGCCCTTGGAGACCTTCGGCGCGATCTTCTGCAACAGCGGATCGCCGCTATTGATGTGCTCGACGGCGAGCTGCCAACCCTTCAGCTCGTCTTCGCCCTGCACCGCGTAGGGGCCGGTGCGCGGCGTGGCGGCGCCGATATAGACGGTGTCGCCCTGCGAGCCGGCCGGCCAGGTGCCGATCGGCGGCTGGTCGTCGGCGAATGCCGGCATGATGAGCGGCAAGCCGGCCGGGCCGCCGACCGACAGCGCGCCAAGGCCCGCTCCGGTTGCGACCGCTTGCCGCAGCAGGAAGCGGCGCGAGAAGCCAGAATTTGCAGGCGTTTTACCACTGGTCATATGGACCTCCCTTGTTCGATACTGTGCAGACAGTTTTGTTTCAGCCCCCCGGCAGGGTCGCTTTTGCGGCCTTCATCGTTTCGAGATCGCCCCAATGAGCCGCCCTTTCGCTACTGAACCGCCGCCGCAACGGACAATGCCCGGACCGCTGGAAAAGTCACAGGCAACACCCTTGCCGGCCCGGTGCTAAGGTTATCGGGCGGACCATGCGCTGAAATCAAGTTGGACTAAAGTCGTTGCCGCCCGCTAACAGCCTCAGACCGCAGCAAAAAGACCGCCGCGCCAGCAACCCGGCGTTCGGCAGCCGGGCGCTCAAGCTCGGCACCTTTCAGACCAATCTCGATTCCGGCTGCGTCATGTCGGACCTCGACGGCCGGCTCGACATCACTTGGCCCAACACGGTGACGCTGGCGCAGCTTGCCGATGCCATGGAATTCGAGGCCTTGGTGCCGGTGGCGCGCTGGCGCGGCTTTGGCGGCGCCACCGATCCGCAGGGACCGGGCTTCGAGACCTATACGTGGGCGGCCGGCATCGCCGCTTCGACGCGGCATTCCGGCGTGGTCTCGACCTCGCATGTCGCGCTCAACCATCCGATCATCGCCGCCAAGCAATCGACCGTCATCGACCACATCAGCAACGGCCGCTACACGCTCAACGTGGTCAACGGCTGGAATTTTCCGGAAATGGAAATGTTCGGCGTGGCGCTGCTCGAGCACGAGGACCGCTATGCCTGCGCCGAGGAATGGCTCGGCATCGTCAAGCGGCTGTGGACGGACGACGAGCGCTTCGACCACGAAGGCAAGTTCTACAAGATCAGCGGCGGCTATCTGCAGCCGAAGCCGATCCAGCATCCGCATCCCGCGATCATGAACGCCGGCTCGTCCGAGCGCGGCCGGCATTTTGCCTGCAAGCACTGCGATCTCGTCTTCACCAATATCCGCAGCCACGACATCGCCACCAACACGGCGCACGTCGCCGCCTATCATCGGCTGGCGCGCGAGGAATACGGCCGGCAGGTGCGGGTGTGGAGCAACGCCACCATCGTGCAGGCCGAGACCGAGAAGGAAGCGCGCGACTTCTACAATTATTACGTCCACGACAGAGGCGATTGGGTCGCCGCGCGTCACGTGATCGACACGATGGCGGCCGAGATCAACCAACGCGACTATCCGGAAGCGCGGCGCAAGGCGATGGCCGAGATGATGATCTCCGGCTGGGGCGGCTTTCCGCTCATTGGCACCAAGGAGCAGATCGTCGACGGCCTCGCGGGGCTGTCGAAGATCGGCCTCGACGGCGTGCTGCTGTCGTGGCCGCGCTACATCGAAGGCATGCGCGAATTCCGCGACGCGACCTATCCGCTGCTCCAGCAGACCGGGCTGCGGGATTAGCAGTCTTGTTTCCCGGATGCGGTGCAGCGCGAAGCGGTGCACCGCTGTTCCGGGATCGTCCCAAACTCAGCGTCCTTAACGATCCCGGGTCTGCAGCGCACCACTTCGTGCTGCGCTGCGCCCGGGAAAACCCGCTCCGGTGCTCCTTTGCGCCCTCGCCTTTGATGCAGCATAACGTCGCGATGACTTCGGCTTGGCATCACGTTTTCCACGTTCCGATCCAGGTGCTGGCTTGGATCGGCCGCCAGGGCACCCGCGCGGTTGCGGCTCTGGTGTTCATCGGCATTGCCGTGCCGCCGCTCGGCGCGCTGCTCAAGCCGTACGTCGCCGAGGCGGTGTTTCTTCTGCTCTGCGTTTCGTTCATGCGCGTCGATGGCGCGGCGTTGCGCCGGCATCTGCGGCGGCCGGGGCGCGTGCTGGCGGCCACAGCCTGGAGCACGCTCGCCGTGCCGCTCATCGCCGGCATCGGCGGCGTTGCCGGGGGGCTCGACCGGCAGGCGCCCGATTTGTTTCTCGGCGTCATGCTGCAGGCCGCCGCTTCGCCGATGATGGCGGCGCCGGCGCTGGCGTCGCTGATGGGGCTCGACGCCACTCTCGTGCTGGTCGTGCTGGTCGCCTCGACGGCGCTGGTGCCGCTGTCCGCGCCGGCCTTCGCGTATCTGTTCTTCGGCGGCGTGCTGACGCTGTCGCCGCTCGCGCTCGGCGTAAAGCTGTTCGCGATCCTCGCCGGCGCGCTCGTCGTCGCCGCCGTGATCCGCCGGCTCGTAGGCGACGCCGCGATCGAACGCCACCGCGCCCCGATCGACGGGTTCAATATCCTGCTCTTGCTGATCTTTGTCGCCGCGGTGATGGGCACCTTGGCCGGCGACTTTTTGGCCCATCCGCTGCAGGTCGGCGCCGTGCTGGCGCTGGCGTTCGCCGTGTTCTTCGCCTTGCTCGGCGCCACGCTCGCGATTTTCCGCAAGCTCGGCCGCGCCCAGGCGCTCGCGCTCGCGCTGATGGTCTCGCAGCGCAATATGGGATTGATGCTGGCAGCGACTGCCGGCGTGCTGCCCGACACGACCTGGCTCTATTTCGCGCTGGCGCAGTTCCCGATCTACATCACCCCGCAATTGCTCCGCCCGCTGGCGCGCGCCAAAGCGGCATGATCAGCTTGTAGCCCGGGTTGAGCGCAGCGAAACCCGGGGTTCAACGTCACGGCCTCCATCGCCATCCCGGATTTCGCTTCGCTCAATCCGGGCTACTTGCTCAATCCGGGCTACTTGCTGGCGCGCACCAAGGCGTACGTGCTTACCATTTCGGATGCTCGTCGCCGATTGTCGCGTCATACCAATGGACGAACGCGAACAGGAACAACAACCCGGCGCC
>JASHWN010000073.1 GCA_030044035.1 Xanthobacteraceae bacterium | reverse complement strand
CGGGCCGCCGTCTGTAACAATCTCTCGGCACTGGTCAAAGGCAGCGCGGTCGGCGAAGAGGGCGTCGCCGAGCTGCGCGAGATCGATGCCGCGCTTACGGCAGCCGGGTTTGACCTCGATCGCGTGCGCATCGATCCGGCGGTCGTCCGCGGCCTCGCCTATTATACCGGGCCGGTGTTCGAGGCTGAGCTGACGTTCGAGATCAAGGGCGACGACGGCCGGCCGGTGCGCTTCGGCTCGGTCGGCGGCGGCGGCCGCTATGACGATCTGGTCGAGCGCTTTCTCGGCAAGAAGGTGCCGGCCACCGGCGTGTCGATCGGTGTCTCGCGCTTGGCGGCGGCGCTGCAAATGCGCGGGCTGTTGTCCGAACGGACCCACGTCGGTCCGGTCGTCGTGCTGGTGCTCGATCGCGATCAGCTGCCGCGTTATCAGAGCATGGTCGCAGAATTACGCACCGCGGGAATCCGCGCCGAGCTTTATCTCGGCCAAAGCGGCATGCGCGCCCAGCTCAAATACGCCGATAAACGCGCGGCGCCGATCGTTGTCATCGAAGGCGGCGACGAACGCGCCAAGGGCGAAGTGACTCTCAAGGATATGGCGCTCGGCGCCGAGCTGTCGAGCGAGATCAAGAGCCGCAGCGAATGGGCCAAAGGTGCTGTCGCCCAGGTTTCGGTGCGCCGTGACGATTTGGCGCGCCGCGTGCGCGAAATCTTGGAACGTCAGCACGCCTGAGTCGCCGATCCGGCGCGCACCCGCCGTGTAGCGCGCACCGCCAGTCGTGCGTTGATGTTTGCGCACGGGCGGAGGCTCTTTGGCGCTTGCCGTGAGCAATGCCTGCGCAATCTTTTTCTTCACAACCCCATCCACGGCGGGAGCCAAATTGCCGTTCGGGCGTTGGCTCCAACACGGCGCGCGGTCCCCATATCATAACGGCATGACATCACCTCGCCACGAGGAGTGCGGCTTGGCCGCGCCGGCGAACCGTGCCGGTGGGCGGCGGCTGAGCCTGTCGCTGTTGCTTTTGGCGTTCCTGATCGGCATTCCGGCCGTGGCGACCGCCGCGCAAACTGCGCCGTCGGAAAGTTCCATCGCGGTGTTCGTCGCCGAAATCGGCGTTCTGCTCTTGGTCGGCCGCATCATGGGCGAGGCCGCGCAACGCATCGGACAGCCGCCGGTGATGGGCCAGCTGATCGGCGGCTTGCTGCTCGGACCGTCGGTGCTCGGCGCGCTGTGGCCGAATGCCCAGCACGCGCTGTTTCCGAGCTCCGCTGTGCAAAAGAATCTGATCGAGGGCGTGGCTCAGCTCGGCGTTCTGATGCTGCTGTTGCTCACCGGGATGGAAACCGATTTGCCGCTGGTGCGGCGCGTCGGCCGCACGGCCGTGACGGTGGCGATCGCCGGCGTCGCCATCCCGTTCGCGTTCGGCGTCTGGCTCGGCGAAATGCTGCCGGATTCGCTGTTGCCGAAACCGGAGG
The DNA here is from genome assembly GCA_030044035.1 of Xanthobacteraceae bacterium. Taxonomy (GTDB): domain Bacteria; phylum Pseudomonadota; class Alphaproteobacteria; order Rhizobiales; family Xanthobacteraceae; genus BOG-931. The sequence goes on along the minus strand of JASHWN010000073.1, from coordinate 2,771 downwards.
CGCGCTTCGTCACCGCGCTGTTCCTCGGCACAGCGCTGTCGATCTCGTCGGTGAAGATCGTCGCCATGGTGATCCGCGAGATGAACTTCATGCGCCGCGACATCGGCCAGATCATCGTCGCCTCGGCAATTCTCGAGGACACCATCGGCTGGGTGATCATAGCGATCGCCTTCGGGCTGGCGTCGGCCGGCCGCATCGACGTCTGGTCGGTTGGCCGCGCGCTCATTGGCACTGCGATGTTCCTCGCCGCGAGCCTGACCTTCGGACGACGCATCGTGTTCGAGCTGATCCGCTGGGCCAACGACAGCTTTCAGAGCGAATTTCCGGTCATCACCACCATTCTGGTGATCATGGCGGCGATGGCGCTGATCACGCAAGCGATCGGCGTCAACATGGTGCTGGGCGCGTTCGTCGCCGGCATTTTGGCGGGCGAATCGCCGATCCGCTCCCGGCACATCGACGAGCAATTGCGCGGGCTGATCGTGGCTTTGTTCATGCCGATCTTCTTCGGCCTGTCCGGGCTGAGCGCCGACCTGACGGTGCTGAAAGATCCGCATCTGGCGGTGCTCGCGGCCGGGCTCCTCGTCATCGCCTCCGCCGGGAAATTCCTCGGCGCGTTCGTCGGCGGCAAGCTCGGCGGGCTCGTTCGCAGCGAAGCGCTGGCGCTCGCCTGCGCCATGAATGCGCGCGGCTCGACCGAGGTCATCGTCGCCTCGCTCGGATTGTCGATGGGCATTCTGAGCCGGAACCTGTTCACGCTGATCGTCGGCATGGCGGTGATCACCACGGTATCGATGCCGCCGATGCTGCGCTGGGCGCTCAAACGCCTGCCGATGCGCAAGGCCGAGCGGATCAGGCTGCAGCGCGAGGAGATCGATGCCCGCGGCTTCGTCACCAACCTCGAGCGCCTGCTGGTCGTCGTCGACGATAGCCATAACGGCAAACACGCCGCGCAGCTTGCCGGTATCATCGGCGGCTCCGGCGGGAAGCCCACCACCGTTCTGGACCTGACCCCGAGAGAACCGCACAAAGGGGCCGCAAAGAGTCACAAACGGCCGTCGGAAGACGGCACCGACGCCAAAACGCACGCCGAGGGTGCCGCGCGCGAAGTAAAGTCCGCTGCCGAGCGGGTGACCACGCTCGAGACGAATCCCGACGAGGAAAGGCCGGGCACCATCGACGTGACGGCCGTGCGCACGCATGCGATAGGTCCCGAAGTCATCGCCGAGGAGGCACGCAAGGGTTACGACCTCTTGGTCATCGGCATTGCCGACACGCGCGATGCCAAGGGCGGCTTCAGCCGTGGCGTCTCGCAGATCGCCAAGAATTTCGAGTGTTCGCTCGCGGTCATCGATGGACGCGAGGGAGATCTCGAACCGTTGTTCAAAGAAGGCGGCAAAATTCTTATCCCAGTGAACGGCACCGAGGTGTCGCGCCGCGCCGCGGAGGTCGGCTTTACGGTAGCACGCGCCAACAACGCGGAAGTCACGGTGTTCTACGTCATCCCTAACAGTCCAGGGACAGGCGATGGCCGGTCGCCGGCACGCGGCATCCGGCGCCGGGATGCCGCGGTCCTGAAGGATATCGCAGCCATGGCCGAGCGTTACGGTGTCGACGCGCACCGCAGCATTTGCGGCGAGCTGGCTCCCGACGAGGCAATCGTGCGCGAAGCCAAGCGCGGCTTTGACCTGATTGTGCTGGGAGCGAACCGGCGGCCCGGTGACACGTTGTTTTTCGGCAACACGGCCGCCGCCGTACTCGATAGGGTGGAGACCGCGAAACTTTTTGTTGCAAGCTAAGCCAAGCGGGCGCGAAGGCGCGGCCTCACGTCGGTCCTGCTCGGTTGGCGCAATCTGGTCGCCAATCAGGGCTGGTAAAAATGCCGTATCAGGAGCATATTTCTTGCATGCCGGGCCGCACGGCCAAATGGCTGGCGCACCGCCGAACGAACCCGACGATCGCGCCCCCGGCTGCGGCGCAGGAAACGCGTCCATGTCCATAGTCCCGCTGCTCGCGCAATCGGCCTTCGATCCTGAATTCATCGAGACGCTGGTGTCGGCCTACGAGGACGCCTGGAGGAAGGTCGAACAATCCGGCAGCGCCTTCGCGTCGCCACGTTATCGGCGTGCCGCACAAGAGATCGTCGCCAAGCGCATCATTGAAATGGCGCAGCGCGGCGAACGCGAGGCGACCCAACTGGCCGAAGACGCCGTGAGCTACTTGGCCCGATCCTACGCGTGACGCACACGGTAGGAGGCGCGGCGCAGATCGGAGGCGCCTGCCCTGACGATCATCGCCAAGGCTCGTCGCCAAAGCGCGGCGCGGGCTCTTGTGCATAGCCCAAGGCAAGCGGCGCTGCGGCGCGCTCGCGGCGAAGCGCCCGATATCTGGCCTCGTGCTCTCGGCGCCATGCGCGCCTGTGCTGCTCCTCAAATCTCGCGTTTGAGAGGTCTGCCTTCCGGCGATACTCTGCGGCAGCGCCCGTTTTCGCAATGGCTCCGGCATCGGCCGTCCACTGCGGCTGATGTGCAGCTTTGTTCGGCTTGTCCGGGTTGATTTTCGCCGCCGCGATCGGCTCGGGCGGCGGATTGGCCGCCTGATGGTGAGCGTGATAAAGCAATGCATCCGCCGACATCAGGAAAAATGCGATGATCGCGGCGAGCGCGCTCAGATAGGCGAAGATGGACGCGAGGATTCCCATGAGCCACCGAAAAATCCCGGTCCGCCGCCCCGATAATGCGCGATCGCCGTTTGGCGTTCCTGCGCAGGAC
>JASHWN010000637.1 GCA_030044035.1 Xanthobacteraceae bacterium | reverse complement strand
TAGGCCGTGGCATAGTCGGTGCGATGCCGGACCAGGAAATCACGCGCCGCGATGAACGGCGTCGCGTCGCCAGCGCTCATTGCTGCCTCCCCAAGCGGTCGCCTGTGCCGTGCCGGCGAATGGCTGGCGCGCCGATGGCGCAGCCGATGTCAGCGCGCGCCGTCACGGATCATGTAGCCTGCGCCGCGCACCGTGTGCAGCAGCGGCTGGGCAAACCCCTTGTCGATCTTGGAGCGCAGGCGCGAAATGTGCACGTCGATGACGTTGGTCTGCGGGTCGAAGTGATAATCCCAGACATTCTCCAGCAACATGGTGCGGGTGACCACCTGGCCGGCATGCCGCATCAGATATTCGAGCAGGCGAAATTCGCGCGGCTGCAGCTGTAGCTCCTGGCCGGCGCGGGTGACTTCGTGCGACAGCCGGTTCAGTTCGAGATCACCGACCCGGTAGACCGTTTCCTCGCCGCGGCTGCCGCGCCGCCGCGCCAGGGCCTCGACGCGGGCCAGTAATTCGGAGAATGCGTATGGCTTGGCCAGGTAATCGTCGCCGCCGGCGCGCAAGCCTTTGACCCGATCATCGACCTGGCCGAGCGCGGATAGGATCAGGACCGGCGTCTCGATCGATTGCGTCCGCAGCTCGGCGATGATCGACAAGCCGTCGCGCTTCGGCAGCATGCGGTCGATGATCAACACGTCATATTGCCCTTCGAGCGCGAGCGCCAAGCCTTCCTCGCCGTCGCCGGCCTGATCAGCGACATGGCCGACCTCACGGAACGCCTTGACCAGATATTCGGTCGCGTCGCGGTCATCCTCGATAATCAGAAGGCGCATCTCACAAGGCCGCGTTCAACATAACAAAGGCAGCGCCGGCGTGGAGCAAATGATCGGCAAGTACCCGATTCAACAATGCCCCGCCATCAATATTGTCCCAAGCCGCGCTGCCGGCAATATCGGCCGGCGCCCAACCGCACCTAAGCGCCGGGAGCGTCACACGAATCACCGCTGGCAATGGGTGCGAAAAAGGGGCGGCGGGCGAACTGCCCACCGCCCCCTCGGCCAACTCCACTCCGGCGGGGGCGACGGATGCCGGCGGTGGAGTTGGTGTTTAGGCGGGGACGGGCCTTGCGGCCCGCCCCCCAGGGACCGCCCGCCAGCGGGGGCGACAAATGCCGGCGGATCGCCCCATTGCTCAGGCGTTGCCGAGCGGCAAGGCCACGAACTTGGTGCCTTCGCCCGACTTCACCCGGAATAACACGGTATGCTTGCCCTGCTTGCGCGCGTCGGCGACGCTTTCATTGACGTCTGCGGGAGTCGCGACCGGCTTACCGCCGACGTCGAGAATCACATCGCCGACTTGTAAGCCGTGATCGGCGGCAACACCGCCGCTGGCGACGCCGGTTACGACCACGCCATTGGCATTCGCCCCCGAAACCTTGCTGGCGGGCGCCAACGTGAAGCCGAGCTTCGGCACGTCGATATCGGTGCTCTGTTCTTGGTGCTGCGCGGGTTCGTTCGCGGCCCGCTTTTCATTGGGCAGCGCGCCGAGCGTCAGCGTGACGTTGCGCGTCTGGCCGTCGTGAACGAGCACCAGCGTGACGTCAGTGCCCGGCGACATGGTGCCGATCCGCCGCGCCAACTGGCGCGCATCGCGCACCGGGGTACCGTTCACGGAGGTGATGACATCGCCGCTCTTGATGCCGGCTTTCATCGCCGGACTGTCAGGCTGCGGCTCGGCCACCAATGCGCCGGTCGCCTCTTTCAGGCCCATACTGTCGGCGATGTCCGGCGTCACCGGCTGAATCTGCACGCCGATCCAGCCGCGCGTAACGCTGCCTTTGTCGCGCAGCTGTTGGACGACGCTCTTCACCGTCGTGGCCGGAATGGCGAACGCGATGCCGACAGAGCCGCCGGACGGCGAATAGATCGCGGTATTGACGCCGATCACCTGGCCATCGACGTCGAAGGTCGGGCCGCCGGAATTGCCTTTGTTGACCGGCGCGTCGATCTGAATGAAGTCGTCATAGGGGCCCGCGCCGATGTCGCGGCCGCGTGCCGAAACGATGCCCGCGGTCACCGTGCCGCCAAGTCCGAACGGATTGCCGACCGCAAGCACCCAATCGCCGACGCGTGGGGTATCGTCGGCAAGCTTCACGAACGGAAAACTCCCACCATCGACCTTGATCAGCGCCAAATCCGTGCGCGGATCAGCGCCGATGACCTTGGCGGTGAGAGTCTTGCCCTCGTCGGTGGTGACGCGCACGCTTTCGGCGTTCTGCACCACGTGATTGTTGGTGACGGCGTAGCCGTCGGCGGTGATGAAGAAGCCGGAGCCCTGGCCAGTGATCACCTGCGGGCCGTTCGGCATGTTCGGCATACCAAAGCGGCGGAAGAAGCGCTCGAACGGCGAGCCGGGCGGGAACGGGAGCTCCTCCTCGTTGTCATTGTTTTCGTTGAGATTGGAGTTGCCCGGCCGCTCCATCTTGACCCGCACCGAAATCACCGCAGGCTTCACCTTCTCGACGATGTCGGCGAAGCCGACCGGTTTTTGCGGCAGCTGCTGCGCCCGCGCGCTCAAATCCTGGGCCTGCGCCGGGGTGCCGATCGCGCCGGAGTGGAGAGCAAGGTTCGGAGCCACGAACAGTGCCGCACCGCCAAAGCCGGCGATTGTGGTCGCCAATAAGGCGAAGCGGCGAGCCGAAAGGCGGTGCGAGCCCGAATCGTGACCGATCATCATGCAGTCCTGTTGTTCAAGCGCAGACCGCTTGCGGCAGCCCCGAGGTGGCTGGGCGTCAAGGTCCGGCAACCATGGGACAGGCCGCATTACCGGTTGCTGTCGGCTACATTAAAATTTTGTAATGTCGACGAGCGACGATTTGACGCATAAAATCAGTACGTTGCGCGTGATGGCGCGGTTCGGAGCATCGCATCGATCGAAAGCTTATTGAGTCCCTTCACCGCGGAGAATTTCCGCGACTCGCGCCTGTTCGGCTGGGCTTAGACTGGTCGTCCCGGCTGCGGCCAGCCCGGCGCGGCGTCGCCGCTCGACGACGACGATCATGATGATGCCGAGCAGGAGGAGGCCGGGCGGCGTACCCCACAGCGCCACCGTGTGCCACGACAGCGGCGGCTTGAGCAGCACGAACTCGCCGTAGCGCGACACCAGAAAATTGATGATCTGCGCGTCGCTGTCGCCCGCTGTCAGCCGCTCGCGTACCAGGACACGCAAATCGTGCGCAAGCGGCGCTTGCGAATCGTCGATCGACTCGTTCTGACATACCATGCAGCGCAGCTCCTTCGAGATGGCGCGCGCGCGCGCCTCCAGCACCGGGTCTGCCAGCATCTCGTTGGGTTCGACCGCCCACGCCGCCGAAGAGGCAACGAGCACGATCAACAGCGCAAACGCATGCAGGTATTTCATGGCGTCGACTTTCGCGCCTTCACTCCGCCGGCTGCAGCGCCGGTTTGACCTTCACGCGCGCCGGACGCGGCGCCCCGATGCGGAGCCGCCGATCGGATAATGACAGCGCGCCGCCACAAAACATCAGAAGCGCCCCGAGCCAGATCATCAGCACGTCCGGTTTGAAGTAGAGGCGCACCGGGACACTGCCGTCCTTATTGGCATCGCCGAGCGAAAGGTAAAGCTGGCTTACGCCGCGCGACATCAACGCCGCCTCGGTGGTCGCCATTTCGCGCGCCGGGAAGGTACGGC
>JASHWN010000636.1 GCA_030044035.1 Xanthobacteraceae bacterium | reverse complement strand
GATGCCGTTGCGCGGCGAATAGCGGTCGATGACGGACGTACTCTCGGTTACGACAAGCTGTTGTTGGCGACCGGGTCGAAGCCGCTGGTGCCGGCAATTCCAGGCATCGGCTTGCCCAATGTGCGTGCCTTCCGCGACATCGCCGATGTCGAGGCGATGATCGGGGAGGCGCGGAGCAAACGGCGCACCATGGTGATCGGCGGCGGGCTCCTCGGCCTCGAAGCGGCCTGGGGGTTGCAGCGCCGCGGCATGGCGGTCACGGTCGTTCATCTCATGCCGACGCTCATGGAGCGCCAGCTCGATGCGGCTGCCGGCGCGCTGCTGCAGCGTGATCTTGAAGCCCGCGGCGTCGTCTTCTTCACCAACAGCCAGACCGAGGAAATCGTCGGCGCCGAGCGCGCCGAGGCGGTCGTGCTCGCGGACGGGCGCCGCATCGCCACCGACTTCGTCGTGCTGGCGGTCGGGATCAGGCCCAATATCGATCTGGCGCGCAGCGCCAGGCTCGATGCCAACCGCGGCATCCTGGTCGGCGACGATATGGCGACCAGCGACCCGAATATCTACGCGGTCGGCGAATGCATCGAGCATAACGGCCAGATTTTCGGCCTGGTCGCGCCAATCTGGGAACAGACAAAAGTGTGCGCCGCCCGGCTCGCCGGCGACCTGAGCGCCGCGTATGTTCCGCCGCCCGCATTTGCCAGCCTCAAGATAACCGGAATCGATGTGTTCTCGGCCGGCGCGCTTTCTGCCGCCGACGATTGCGATGAGGAGATCACGCTGCATGATGCCAAGGGCGGCCTCTACAAAAAGCTGATCCTGCGCGGCGACAAGGTCGTTGGCACCACTCTGTACGGCGAGGTGGCCGACGGCCCGTGGTACGTGCAGCTGATGCAGGACAAACTCGACGTCGCACCGTTCCGCGATCGAATCGTATTCGGCCGCGCTTTTGCCGAGCGGGTGAGCGCCGGCGCGCCGCCGCTTGGTGCGGCAACAAGCGATTCCGGCGGCATAGATCGGGCGGCGGAGTTGCAGTGGCGCGCGGCGTGATTCGCACGGCCTGCCCGTATTGCGGCGTCGGTTGCGGGCTGCGCGTCGCCGCCGACGGCACCATCTCGGGAGATCCGGATCATCCGGCCAATTACGGCCGCCTCTGTTCGAAGGGCGCGGCGCTCGGCGATATGCTCGCCACCGATGGCCGCCTGTTGTATCCGCAGATCGGCGGGCGCAGCGCGACCTGGGACGAGGCGCTCGACCGCATCGCCGCGCAATTTTCGCAGGTCATAAACGAGCACGGGCCGGACGCGGTGGCGCTCTATGTCTCCGGCCAGTTCCTGACCGAAGACTATTACGTCGCCAACAAGCTGATGAAAGGCTTCATCGGCAGCGCCAATATCGACACCAATTCGCGGCTCTGCATGGCGTCTTCGGTCGCCGGCCATGTCCGCGCCTTCGGCGAGGACATCGTGCCTGGCTGCTACGAGGATATCGAGGCCGCCGATCTGGTCGTTCTCGTCGGCAGCAATACGGCGTGGTGTCATCCGGTTCTCTACCAGCGTCTCGTCGCCGCCAGAAAAGACCGCGGCACCAAGATCGTGGCGATCGACCCGAGGCACACGCCGACCTGCGACATTGCCGACCTTCATCTGCCCATACGACCCGGCTCCGATGTCGCGGTGTTCGCAGGTTTGCTGGTGCATCTGGCAGAAACCGGCGCGTGCGATCACGCATGGAGGCACGAATCGGCGGTCGACTTTGCTGCCGCGGTCGCGGCCGCGCGGTGCTCGGCAGCTTCGCTGCGCGACGTTGCGGCGATCGCGGATGTGCCGGCAGCCGATCTCGCCAATTTCTACGATTGGTTTGCCGCCACCGAGCGCACCGTCACGCTTTATTCGCAGGGCGTCAACCAGTCCTCCGCCGGAACCGACAAGGTCAACGCCGTCATCAATTGTCATCTGGCGACCGGGCGCTTGGGGCGGCCCGGCATGGGGCCGTTCTCCTTGACCGGTCAGCCGAACGCGATGGGCGGCCGCGAAGTCGGCGGGCTTGCCAACCAGCTCGCCGCGCATATGAGCTTCACCGATCCGGCCGCCATCGACCGCGTGCGCCGGTTCTGGAAATCGCCGCGGATCGCCAGCGCGCCGGGCCTCAAGGCGGTCGATCTGTTCGACGCGGTGCTGGACGGCAAAATCAAGGCGCTGTGGATTCTGTGCACCAATCCGGCGGCGAGCATGCCGCGCGCCGAGCGCGTGCGCGCGGCGTTGAGCAAATGCCCGTTCGTCGCCGTCAGCGATTGCTTCGTCAGCGACACCACGCGCCTTGCCGAGATCGTGCTGCCGGCGGCGACCTGGGGCGAGAAGGACGGCACGGTCACCAACTCCGAGCGTTGCATCTCGCGGCAGCGCGCCTTTCGGCCGCCGCCGGGCGAAGCGCGGCCGGATTGGTGGATGCTGGCCGAAGTGGCGCGGCGCATGGGCTGGCACGCGGCGTTCGCCTACGGCAAACCGGCCGAGATTTTTCGCGAGCATGCGAGCCTGTCGGCATTCGAGAACGGCGGAGAGAGCCGTCGCATTTTCGACATCGGCGCGCTCGCCGAATTGAGCGACGAAGACTACGAAAGTTTGCCGCCGACCTATTGGCCGCTGCCGCGCGGCACAAGCGAGCCGTGGTCGAGCGCCAAGCGCCTGTTCGGCGACGGCGGCGGATTTGCGACGCCCGATGGCCGCGCCCGTCTGGTGCCGACGCCGTACCGCCCGCCCGCAATGCCGACCGACGAACGCCGGCCGCTCGTTCTCAATACCGGGCGGCTGCGCGACCAATGGCACACGATGACGCGAACCGGCCAGTCGCCGCGGCTCTTGGCGCATCAGAGCGAGCCGCGGCTCGACCTGTGCGCGGCGGATGCCGCGCGGCTTGGCCTTAACGACGGCGATCTCGCCCGCGTCGAAAGCCGCGACGGCGCCACCGTGCTGCCGGTTCGCGTGACGGACGATTTGCGCGCGGGCGAAGTGTTCGCGCCGATGCACTGGACCGATCGCTTTAGCTCCGCCGGCCCGATCGATGCCGTGGTCGGCGCGGCCACCGATCCGGTTTCAGGGCAGCCGGAGTTGAAGGCGACGCCGGTTCGGGTAACCGCGCTCAAACCGCTATGGCACGGTCTGTTGTTGC
>JASHWN010000635.1 GCA_030044035.1 Xanthobacteraceae bacterium | reverse complement strand
CCATGGTCCGGCCGGAAACGATTTCCCAGATCACCGCGGGAATCAACATCAGCGCGCCGCCGCCCATGCCGGCGACCAGAAATGAAAATGGATGCATCGGCGGCCGCCGGCGCAGGAACGCCGCATAGAAACCGTAGATCACCAGCGCGATCACGAAAGAGAGGTCGCCGCGGTTGAACGCGATGGCGAGCAGCACGGCGAGACTGCCGTGACAGATGATGACGAGCACGCCGGTCAGCGACACGCAGATGCCGCCGGCCTGCCGCAAGGTCAGCCGGTCGCCGAACAGCGCGAAGGTCCACATCGCCACGAACAGCGGCGCCACCGATTGCAGCAGGAGCCCGTTGATGGCGGTGGTGTATTGCAGGCCGTAATAGGCGAGCGTGTTGTAGACGGAGAAGCCGGTGAAGGCGAGCAGCGCCATTACGCCGAGGTTGTGCCGGATCGCCGGCCAGTCGCGCCGCAGATGCGGCGCCGCGAACGGCAAGAGGATGAAGCAGGCGCCGCCCCAGCGGATGAAGGCGAGCGTGATCGGCGGCACGTGGCCGGCGATGAAGCGGCCCAGAATCGTGTTGCCGGCCCAGAACAGCGAGGTCAGCGCGAGCAACAGATACGGCTGGTCGAACAGCCGGCTGCCGACCTTGCTGGTGCCGGCCGTGCCGGCTTCACGCGCCCATGCCATGAAAAAAGTTCCCCGGACGAAATTTGGCCGCGAACGAGCTAGCCCGGTTGGCACGCCACGGCCAGAGCCGTGGCCGCATGTCTGCATCCAGCCGACGCGCGAACCTGCGACAATCCGTGCCGGGCCTGGCTCACCAGGCGTCGAGGGGCCGAATTAGCCGCGGCGGCACCAAACGGCCCCAATTCGCAGCGAAAACCGCGCCTTGATGCGGCCGTGCCGGGCCAGCCCCGCCTTGCCTCAGGCGGCGTCATCGATTATCCGGGGCAGCGGCGGCGGCCGGTATCCGATCCATGGGCGTTTAGCGCGGGCTGTTGGGGACAATCCCTCATGGCAAATGTTGTCGTGGTCGGCTCCCAGTGGGGCGACGAGGGCAAGGGCAAAATCGTCGACTGGCTGTCCGAGCAAGCCGACGTCGTCGTCCGCTTTCAGGGCGGCCACAATGCCGGCCATACGCTCGTCATCAACGGCACAACTTACAAGCTGTCGCTGCTGCCCTCAGGCGTGCTGCGGCCAGGCAAGCTGTCGGTCATCGGTAACGGCGTGGTGCTTGATCCGCAGGCGCTCATCGAGGAGATCGGACGGCTCAAGGCGCAGGGAGTCACCGTTACTCCGGACAACCTCCGCATCGCCGAGAACACCACGCTGATCCTGCCGCTGCACCGCGAACTCGATGCGCTGCGCGAATCCTCGAACTCGATGATGCGCATCGGCACGACGCGGCGCGGCATCGGCCCGGCCTACGAGGACAAGGTCGGCCGCCGCGCCATCCGGCTGATGGACTTGGCCGACGGCGCAACGCTCGACCGCAAGATCGAGCGCCTGCTCACCCATCATAACGCGTTGCGCAAAGGTCTCGGGCTCGACGCGATCGACGCCCGCGACGTGCGCAAACATCTGCTAGATGTCGCGCCAGCCGTGCTGCCCTTCATGGACTCGGTGTGGTCGCTGCTCGAGCAGAAGCGCCGCGACGGCGAGCGCATCCTGTTCGAAGGCGCCCAGGGCGCGCTGCTCGACGTCGACCACGGTACCTATCCGTTCGTCACGTCCTCCAACACGGTGGCGGCGCAAGCCGCGACCGGCTCAGGCCTCGGGCCGGGGGCGATCGACTACGTACTCGGCATCTGCAAGGCCTACACGACGCGGGTCGGCGAAGGTCCGTTTCCGACCGAGCAGAAAAATGAGATCGGCCGCACCTTGGGCGAGCGCGGCAAGGAATTCGGCGTGGTCACCGGGCGGCCGCGGCGCTGCGGCTGGTTCGATGCCGTGCTGGTGCGCCAGACCGTGCGGACCTGCGGCATTCACGGCCTCGCTTTGACCAAGCTCGACATCCTCGACGGCTTCGACGAGATCAAGGTCTGCGTCGGCTACAAGCTGGACGGCGGCGAAATCGACTATCTGCCGGCGGGCGAGCACATTCAGGCGCGGGTGTCGCCGATTTACGAGACCATCGCCGGCTGGCGGGAGCGGACGGCCAATGCGCGTTCGTGGGCCGACCTGCCGGCCCAGGCCATCAAATATGTGCGGCGCATCGAGGAACTCATCGGCTGCCCGGCGGCGCTGCTGTCGACCAGTCCGGAACGTGAGGATACCATTCTGATGCGCAATCCGTTCGAAGGCTGATTCGCCAACAAAAAACCCATGAAAACCAGTGGAGCGCGGCGTAAGCTTTAGCTGATGACCGATTATCACCCGTTGATCGCGCGGGCCGTGGACGGGCTCGCCAAGAATACCGGAGAGGCGCGGCGCGGCCTTTACGAGCGCGCCCGCGCCGCTCTGGTCGCGCAGTTGCGCGCGGTCGAACCGGCACTCTCCGAGTCGGACATCACCAAGGAGCGCCTGGCGCTCGAAGAAGCCATCCGCAAGGTCGAAGCCGAGGCGGCGCGCAAGGCGTTGTCTGAGCCGCGGAGCGCGATCCGCAGCGAACCGCGATTGGAGCCGCGGCCGCCGGCAGCTGTGGCGCCGGCGGCGGCGCCCGCCCCCGCCCCGGCCGAAGTATCGGCAGCGCCGGCGCAACACGATGATGCCGCTTCGCAGCCCGCCGTTGCGCAAGCGCCTGCTCCGCAGCCAGCGCCAAAACCGACCGCGCGCGCCCGGATTCTGGAGGCGCGCACCACCTCGATCACCCGCGAAGGACTGAAGGGCTTCCGCAATGTGGTGAACGAGGTAGACGGCCTTGGCGCCGCCACTGCCAAGGCCGCGCAGACGGCGCGGGACATCCGCGAATCCTATGGGCCCGCTTCCGGCGCGCGTCCGCGCGCTGCGCTCGAGGACGATTTCGGCCCGCCGCCAGCGGAGCACGAACCGGCCGAGCCGCATTTCGATGACCGATCGGGCGCCGCCGACGAAGCGCCGCACGAGCTTCATGGTCTCGAACCGCCCTACGACTTTGACGACCAGCCGGCGCCGGCGCCGGACGATCGGCCGCCGCTGCTGCCGCGCGCAGTGCGGCCGCTTTCGCCGCGCCAGGCGGAGCTTGCCGACGAAGCCTACGAAGAGCCGCATGCTCCGCGCTCTTACGGCGGGGTGATCAGAGCCGTTGTGCTGTTGTTGATCGTCGGGGTCGTCGCGGCGGGGGCATTCGAATTCCGGGCCAATATCGCCGGCGTCTATCACTATTTCACCCAGACGAGAGCGCAGGCGCCAAGCGAGGCCGTGCCGGCGCAAGAAACGGCGCCGCAACAAAAATCCGGCGACCGCGTGCCGCAGGAAGGAGCGCCAGGCCAGGCGCCGGCGCCTGCCGGTACACCCGCGCCGCAAGCCGGCCCGGCGGTGGCGCAGCGCGCGGTGCTTTATGAGGCCGACCCGAACGACCCGCAGGGCAAGCGCTTTCCCGGCTCGGTGGTCTGGCGCACCGAGACGGTCTCGCCCGGCCCAGGCCTCGCGCCTGAACTCGTGGTCCGCGCCGACATCTCCATACCGGAGCGGCACATGACGATGACCTGGTCGCTCCGCCGCAACACCGACAGGACGCTGCCGGCGAGCCACACGATCGAAGTCATGTTCAATCTGCCGCCCGATTTTGCCGGCGGCGGCATCGCCAACGTGCCCGGCATTCTGATGAAGGACAGCGAGGAAGTGCGCGGCATGCCGCTCGCCGGCCTCGCCGTCAAAGTGACCAACGGCTTTTTCCTGATCGGGCTCAACGCCGCCGACAGCGAAATGCAGCGCAACATCCAGCTGCTCAAGGAACGGCCGTGGTTCGACATTCTCATCGTCTACAACAATAACGGCCGCGCCATCCTGACCATGGAGAAGGGCCCGCCCGGCGAGCGCGCCTTCGCCGACGCCTTCAAGGCCTGGGGCCAATAGGCTAACGTTCGCGCCATGTCCGCAGGCGCCGTGTCGGAGGGGAGCGGTTCTTTGGAATCACAGCGTGCAGCGAGTCCGCCTGATCGAGCCGGCAAAAAGCCGGTGAGCGCGTTCATCGCCTCGGCGCTGCGCACGCTCGATGCCGAACGCGACGGCATTGCCGCGCTCGCGGCTGCAATGTCCGGCACGCTCGGCGATTCCTTCATCGCCGCCGTCGAAAAAATCCGCAGCGCCCGCGGCCGCGTCATCGTCACCGGCATGGGCAAGTCCGGCCATGTCGCCCGCAAGATCGCCGCGACGCTGGCGTCGACCGGCACGCCGGCCTTCTTCGTGCACGCCGCCGACGCGAGCCACGGCGACCTCGGCATGATCACGTCGGACGACGTGATGCTGGTGCTGTCGTGGTCGGGCGAGACCGAAGAGCTCAAGGACCTGATCAATTATTCCCGCCGCTTCCGCATCGCGCTCATTG
>JASHWN010000634.1 GCA_030044035.1 Xanthobacteraceae bacterium | reverse complement strand
GCACTTCGCGCGCCGCGGCCGTTACCGGCATCGGCACGTCCATGTCGCGGCCGAGTTCGAGGCCGAGGTCGAGGTCCTTGCGCAGAAGCTCGGGCGTGAACGTCGTGGTCCAGTCGAGATTGACCAGAGCCGGCGATTTGTAGCGCGTGAACATCGAGCCCATCACGCCGTTGTTGAGAAAGGCGAGAAAAGCGTGGCGCGGCACGCCCATCTTGTTGGTGAGCAGCGTGATCTCGATGAGGTTCTCGATCACCACGCCGAGCATGACGTTGTGGGCGATCTTGCAGATGCGGGCGAGCTCGCCGTCGCCGACATAGGAGACGCCCTGCGGCGCGAACACTTCGATCAGCGGCATCGCCGCCTTGCAGGCGCTCTCGACGCCGGACACCACGGCGGAGAGTTTTCCCGCCTTGATGACCTTGGCGTTGCCGCTCACCGGGGAGGCGACGAAATCCGCGCCGAGCGCTTTGAGCCGCTCACGGATCGCCTTGGATTCCTCGACCGCGATGGTCGAGCAATCGACCACGACCGGCGGTATTTTGCCGCCGCCGCCGCTCGTCACGCCGTCCTTGCCGAACAGCACTTCCACGACGTCTTTGCCGGTGGCGACGATGGAGAACAAAATGTCGACGTCCTGCAGCTCGGCGAGCCGGTCGACCACCTTGGCGCCGAGTTTGGCGAGCGGCTCGGCCTTGGCCTTGGTGCGATTCCACACCGCCACGTCATGGCCGGCCTTGACCAGCCGTTCGGCCATCGGCGCGCCCATGCGGCCCATGCCGATCCAACCGATTTTTTGTGCGTTCTTTTGCGTCGCCATCCTCAACTCCTTGGCTGCGGGCCTGTCCTAGCACAGCGTGCGAGGGCTGCAACGTTGTCGGCGGCTCGATAATCGCCGTAAACTCGCCCCGCATGGCCAACGTCGTCGCACAAGCTTACGAGGTTGCATCGCTTGCCAGCGGCGGGCGGCGCATCCTTGCGCAGGTGCTGCGCAACGCGCTGCCGTTCGTCGTGGTCGGCGCGATCTGGGAGGCGGTGGCGCATCTTAATGTGTTTCCGGCGCAATTTTTCCCGCCGCTGGAGACGGTCGGCGCCACCTTCGTGCACTTGACGTTGAGCGGCGCGCTGCCGCACCACGCGCTCGACACGGTGCTGCGGCTCATCGCCGGCTTCGCGCTCGCCGCAATTGTCGGTCTCGCGATCGGCGTCGCCATGGGCCGCTCGCGCGCCGCCGAGGATTATCTGCTCCCGCTCGTCGCCATCGGCGCGCCGATTCCCGGGCTCGCCTATGCGCCGCTGTTTCTGCTGTGGTTCGGTCCCGGCAACGTGCCGTCGGTGTTGTTGGTGGCGTTCGTCTCGGCGTTCCCGATCGTCTACAATTCCTGGACCGGCGTCAAAGCGGTGAAGGAAATCTGGCTGCGCTCGGCGCAAGCCATGGGCGCCGACGACCGCCGCCTGTTCCGCCATGTCATCTTGCCCGGCGCGCTGCCCTACATCATGACCGGGCTGCGGCTCGGACTGGCGCAGGCCTGGCGCATCCTGGTCGCAGTCGAGATGCTTGCCGCGGTGCCGTGGGGGCTGGGTTGGCTCATTTTCGGCGCCCAGGAATTTTTGAACACCGACGTCATGCTCGCCGGCATCGCGGTGATCGCGGCGATCGGGCTCGCGCTCGAGAAGCTGGTGTTCCAAAAACTCGAGAATTTCACAGTGGTGCGCTGGGGCATGGTGACGACATGAATGCCGCGCGCATCCGATCATGGCGGCGCGGCGCAACCTCGATCGTGGTGGCGGCGGCCCTCTACGAGGCGGTGGCGCGCAGCGGCGCGTTCGCGCCGGCGCTGATGCCGACGCTGCCCACCGTGGCGCAAACCTTTGTCGGCATGCTCGCCGACGGCAGCATGCTGCACCATGCGGCGGCTACGCTTGCCCGCGTGCTGTTCGGCTTTTCGCTCGCAACCGCGGCCGGACTTATTCTCGGCGTGCTGATGGGCCGCTTCCGCCCGGTCGAGCACTTCGTTCTGCCGCTCGCCAGCGCGCTGATGCCGATCCCCTCGCTCGCCTGGATTCCGGTTTTCATCCTGTGGTTCGGGCTCGGCAACACGGTGACGATTTTGATCGTGTTCTACGCCGCGTTGTTTCCGATGCTGCTCAATACCTGGTCCGGCGTGCGCGCGGTCAACCCGATCTGGCTGCGCGCCGCCGGCGCCATGGGCGCCACCGAGCGAAAGCTGTTCTGGAAGGTGATCGTGCCCGGCGCCTCGCCGTTCATCATCGCTGGCTTGCGGCAATCGTTCCTGCGCGCCTGGATCGCGGTGATCGGCGCCGAAATGCTGGCGGCGTCCGATTGGGGGCTGGGCTGGGTGATCTTCGACGCCAAGCAATTCCTCAACGCCGACGTGATGCTGGCCTCGATCGTGGTGATCGGGCTGATCGGCTTTGTCACCGAGCGCCTGGTATTCGGCTCACTGGAGCGCGCCACGATTTACCGCTGGGGCATGGCGCGCGTGGGGAAGGGGTAATTGCGAAACGATTTCGTCGCGGGCGCAGCGCGACGTTCTCGCCGCGCTGACCGAACGGAAAGGTCTCCCTTGGTCATTCAATCACTTTGCCGGCGCAGCCGAAGTCGCGCGTTTTTGGGATAGAAAGCGTCACGTCTTTCACGCGGGCCTTTCTTCAGCGGCGTCGCAAAGGAGTGCAGTTCGTCGATGAAGAGTCTGGCGATTGCGTTCGGTGTCCGATTTTTCAGGGAAACGACCTCTGTGGGTGGAGTCTTCATGGATAACGCGACCGGCAAAATTTTTACCTGGAGCCGGCTGGCGCCGAAATGTAGCGTTGAGCCAGGCAGGAAGGTGAGAAAGGGCCCCATTTCGACCAAACGCGTGCGGGCTGCCATGGAGTCGGAAACAACCTGCGGCGTGGGAGGCGTGGCCCCGGCGGCACGGAAGCAATCGGCGATCAACGCCATCGCCACGTTGTCTGCTTCCGGCAGAGTCCAGGGTTCGTCCAAAAGTTCGACGAGATCGATTTTGCGGCGACGTGACCACCGATTGTGAAGGCCCGCAACCACCAGCAGAGGCTCGTCGAACAAGGGATCCGCGTCGAGATCGTCGGTGTACATGGAGCCCGATGTTCGAAGAATCGCGAGATCGAGTCGACGCTCTCGCAGCATCCGGCATAAGTTCGGAGGGTCGGCCTCGACGACATTGAATTCAATCCGCCGATATCGTTCGGCGAGTCGCGAGATCACGGCGGGAATTAGTCCATCTACGAACGGTCCGGCGCCGCCGACCCGCAATTCTCCGATCGTCGGATCGGACAACAATGCGATTTCCTGCATGCCGCGTCGCAGTTCATCGAGCACGACGGTGCCGCAATTGAGCAAAGCGCGGCCATAGACAGTCGCCTCGACCCCCTGCGAGGTCCGATCGAAGAGACAGACGCCGAGCGCGTGTTCCAGGTCGGCGACTGTTTTCGACACGACCGGTTGCGAGATGGCGAGCTGCTTTGCAGCCCGCGACATACTCCCGGTTTCTGCCAGCGCACGCAGGATGCGGAGATCACGCAATTTGACGCGACGATCGACGCGGTCGGTCCATGGCACGGCTTCGCTCCATAGCTGAGCAGCTATAAGGGTATCGAATATTAAAGCTGCTTGCTATTGGTCGCGCGCGGTAAGCTGCGCGATGTGAGCAAGTAAGCGATCGGCGAGCGAAATCGCTCCGCCGGTGTCAGGAACCTCACGGGACCACCTAGGAGGTCCACATGAAAACGCCATACGCCGCCACACTCGCGATGATCGCCGCTACCACCATCATGGTTGCGAGTGCCGCCCGACTCCATGCCGAGGGCGCACCGATTGTGATGAAGCTCAGCATCGCAACGCTCAACGATACACAGCACGAATGGATGAAACGGTTTGTAGCGGCGGTGGAGCGGGATTCCGGTGGGCGGATCAAGGGCGAAGTCTATCCGGCGAGCCAACTCGGCTCCATTCCCCGGCAAATCGAGGGCACGCAGTTCGGATCGATCCAGGGTTGGATGGGGCCGGCGGAATTTCTCGTCGGCGTCGACGCACGCTACGAAGTACCGAGCGCGCCGGGTCTGTTCACAAGCCAAGAGCAAGACGTGCGCGTGTTCAGTGACCCCGCGGTCCGCGACTTGTTTCTTGGACTAGGCGCGAACAAGGGCTTAACTGGCGTCGGAATTTTTCCCTATGGGCCGGCGTCGATCGTCACGCGCAAGCCGGTCCGTCATCTCGTCGAGTTTAAGGGACTGAAGCTTCGCATGTCGGCGTCGCCGTTCCAACTGGAGATGATCAAGCGGATAAAAGCCTCGCCGGTGGCGATGTCATTGGGCGACGTGCTGCCGGCCATCCAGCAAGGCGCCATCGACGGCGCGCTGACGTCCATCCCCGTCGACACGACGCTGCATTATGTAGACACGGCGAAATACATCACCGAGATTGATCAGCCTTGGATCAACTGCATAGCCGTGCTGAACCGGAAATGGCTCGACTCTTTGCCGGCGGATCTGCAGAGGATTGTCCGCAACGACGCGATGGCGGTATCGACACAGATCGTGCCCTTTGTGAACGACTTCTTTGCCGCGCAACGCAAGATTTGGACCGCAAGCGGCGGCGAGGTGATCAGTCTCCCGGCCGCCGAGCAGCTAGCGATGACCGCCCAGATTTCCAGCATCGCCAACGATCTGTCGGCGTCCAATCCGGAGCTTAACGCAGCGGTCAAGATCGTCTTCGAATCGGCCGCGCGAAACAAATAACGCAAGGGCTCCGGCCTGAGTTGAACTCCAAGCTCCGAGCTTATGAAGGTCCCGGATCAGCGGTGGACCGCTTCGCTGCGCTACGCGCCGCACCGCATCCGGGAAACACGTTGGGTTACTCCGCCTTCAAGTTCGCCTGCTCGATGATGGCGCGGTAGCGCGCGATGTCGGTGCGGACGAAAGCGTCGAATTTCGGGATCGACAGGGCTTCGATGCTGGAGCCGGTCGCTTCGAGCTTTTTCTTGATGTCGGGTTCGACAATGATCCGGTTGATCGCGGTGTTGAGCTGCGCCGCGATGTCGGCCGGCACGCCGCGCGGCGCGAAGAAGCCGACCCAGAGCGTGAAGTCGAAATCGGCGATGCCGGTCGCCTCGGCGACGGTCGGAATGCCGGGGGTGAGCGCCGCGCGCTTTTTGCTCGACACCGCAAGCAGCTTGACCCAGCCGCCCTGCACCAGGGCATGCCGCTCGCATAGGCCGGGAAATACCAATCGACTTGGCCGCCGGCGACGTCGTTGAGCGCCGGGCCAGCGCCCTTGTAGGGCACGTGCACGAGCTTCGGATCGAGCTTGAGCTTCAGCAATTCGCCGGCGAGGTGGCTCGGCGTGCCGATGCCGGCAGTGGCGAAATTCATCGGCGTCTTGGCGCGCAGCGCCGTGACCCATTGCGCCGCATTCGCATAGGGCGATTGCGGCGGCACCACCAGCGCCAGCGGCATGACGCCGGCGAGCGCGATCGGCGTCAAATCCTTCAGCGGATCGTAGCCGACGTCTTTCATGAAATACGGGTTGATGGCGATCTCGGGCGTTTGCCCGACCGCCAAGGTGTAGCCATCGGGCGCCGCGTTGACGACGTCGCGGGCGCCGATCGTGCCGCCGGCGCCGGAGTGGTTCTCCACCACGACCGATTGCTTGAGCTCGACGGAAAGCTGATTGCCGATGATGCGGCCCAAAATGTCGCCGGCGCCGCCGGGCGGGAAGTTGACGATGAGACGGATCGGCCGGCTCGGATAGGTCTGCGCGCGCGCCGCAACAGTCGCCGACGCAATCCCCAAGAACGCGATCGTCGCAGCCACAATGGCGCGGACGGCGCTGATCCTTCGCACGAGGCGTTCTCCCGCTTTCCCGACTGGCCCGCTGCGGCGGCTTCTGGCAGAAAACCGGCGTCGGCCGCCCACACTGCGCGCCTTTTATAGAAGCGCGCATGTTAGGCGAGGGGAGGCGACCAAGGAAAGCGCGATGGCCCATATCGAGGCGCGCGATATTTCGCTGATCTACGACACGCCGGGCGGCGCCGTGCCCGGCGTGCGCGGCGTCAATTTCGCCATCGAGGCCGCAGAATTCTTCTGCATCGTCGGCCCGAGCGGCTGCGGCAAATCAACGCTGCTCAACATCATCGCCGGGTTTCTCAGCCCGAGCACCGGCGAAATTCGCGTCGGCGGCCGGCCGGTGCGCGGCTACGGCATGGACCGCGGCGTGGTGTTTCAGGATTTCGCCCAGCTGTTTCCGTGGCGCACCGCGCTCGGCAACGTCGCGTTCGGGCTGGAAATGAAGGGCGTCGCCAGGCCTGAGCGCGAGCGCATCGCGCTCGAGCAACTGCGCCTGGTCAAGCTCGAAAACTTCGCCCGCTCCTATCCGCATCATCTCTCCGGCGGCATGCAGCAGCGGGTCGCGATCGCGCGGGCGCTGGCCTACAATCCGGCGGTGCTGTTAATGGACGAGCCGTTCGCCGCGCTCGATGCGCTCACGCGCGACGACATGCAGCGGCTCCTTGCCGACGTTTGGCGCACCACGCAAAAGACGGTGATCTACGTGACCCACAACGTCGCCGAAGCCGTTTACCTCGCCGACCGCGTGCTGGTGATGACGCCGCATCCGGGCACAGTGAAGACCGAGATCAAAATCCGATTGCCGCGGCCACGCGACCCGCTGAGCGTCGAATTTTTGCAGCAACAAAAAGAGCTGCTGCGCCTGCTCGGGCACGAATCGGCGGCGCAGCCAGTGCAAGGCCGCTGACATGCCGCTTCACGCTTTCCAGAGGTTGTTCGTCAGATACCGCGAGCGAAGCGTAGCAACCGAGACTTGCCCCCTCCCTACCCTCCCCCGCAAGCGGGGGAGGGTTAAGGGCGCTTCCTCCTTCCTCTCGCGGGCGACGATCAAAGAACGCGTTTCCCTCCCCCGCTTGCGGGGGAGGGTTAGGGAGGGGGCAAGTGTCACACGATGTGGCGTGGTGGTATTTGCAGCGCTCACGCTGGGCACAGCAATCGCGCGCGCCGCCGACACTTATCCAACCCGGCCGATCCGCCTGGTGGTCGGCTTCGGCGCCGGCGGGCCGACCGATATTCCGGCGCGCTTCATCGCCGAAAAGCTCGGCGCGGCGCTCGGCCAGCCCGTCGTGGTCGAGAACAAGCCGGCCGCGGGCGGGATCGTCGCCACGCGCGACGTGCTGGCGCAGCCGCGCGACGGCTACACGCTGCTGCTCTGCACCCATTTCGACGCCACCAACACTGCGGTGTACCGCGACGCCGGCTACAAGCTGTCCGACATCGCGCCGGTGACGCTGATTGCCAAATATTATTACGGCCTGGCGCTCGCCAACGCGATTCCGGCAAACGATTTCAAATCCTTCGTTGCCTACGCCAAAGCGCATCCCGGCGAAGTGACCTACGCGACGGTCGGCGCCGCCTCGGCGCAGGAGATCATGGCGCGCGAACTGGAAAAGCTCGCCGGCGTCACCATGAACCGCATCCCGTTTCGCGGCGGCCTGCAGATCGTGCAGGAGCTGGTCGCCGGCCGCGTCGATCTCTATCCGTCGCCGACGCTCGCCATCATGCCGCAATACCGCGCCGGCCATTTGAAGATCTTGGCGACGACGAGTCCCGAGCGGCTCAACAATCTGCCGGAAGTGCCGACGCTCAAGGAAGTCGGCTTCGACTTCGTCCGCTTCGGCTGGCTCGGCGTCTGCGCCGGCGCCGGCACGCCGGAGCCGATCATCGCGACGCTCAACAAGCAGATCGTGGCGATCGTCGGCTCGCCGGCCTATCGGTCGTTGATCGAGACCGCCGGCCAGATCGCGGTGTCGTCGAGCCCGCGTGATTTCGGCGCAGTCATGCAAAAGACCCTGGACGACGTGGTGCCGGCCGTCAAAGAATTCGGCCTGCAGCAGGACCAGTAAGGACAATCGAAGGCGCTAACATAGCTGCGTTTCCCGGGCGCCGCGCAGCATGAAGCGAAGCGAAGTGGTGCGCTGCAGACCCGGGACCGTCACAAGCGCCCAGTTTGGGACGATCCCGGATCAGCGGTGCACCGCCACAGCGCGTCGAAGACGC
>JASHWN010000633.1 GCA_030044035.1 Xanthobacteraceae bacterium | reverse complement strand
GTGGCGATGCAGGCGTCGCTGGTGCCGAGGATCGCGTGGATGCGGTTGACGCCATTGCGGGCGGCGCAGCCGCTGCCGGGCGCCCGCTTATTGCAGGGCGCGGCGGTGTCGTAGAAGTAATAGCAGCGCGTGCGCTGCAGGAGGTTGCCGCCGGTCGAGGCCATGTTGCGCAGCTGCGCCGAGGCGCCGGCGAGGATCGCGCTCGCCAGCAGCGGATAACGCCGCTCGATGAGCGGGTGATAGGCAAGGTCGGAATTCGGCACCAGCGCGCCGATGCGCAAGCCGCCGTCGCGCGTCTCTTCGATTTCCCGGAGCGGCAAACGCGAAATGTCGATCAGCCGCGACGGCCGTTCGACGTCCTCCTTCATCAAATCGATCAGGTTGGTGCCGCCGGCGATGAATTTGGCGGCCGGCTCGCCGGCGATCTGGCGCACCGCGTCGGCGAGGTCCGCGGCGCGGCTGTATTGGAAATTGATCATGACCGCTCCCGCTCCATCGCCTGTTGGATCGCCGCGACGATGTGGGGATAGGCGCCGCAGCGGCAGATATTGCCGCTCATCAGCTCGCGGATTTCCTCGACGGTCTTGGCTCTGCCTTCGGCGATCAGCCCGACGGCCGAGCAGAGCTGCCCCGACGTGCAGGCGCCGCACTGGAACGCGTCATGGTCGATGAACGCCTGCTGCAGCGGATGCAGCGTGCCGTCGCGGGCCAAACCCTCGACCGTGGTCACCTTGACGCCGTCCTGCATGACCGCAAAGGTCATGCAGGAAACGATGCGCCGGCCGTCGACCAGCACCGTGCAGGCGCCGCATTGGCCGTGGTCGCAGCCCTTCTTGGGGCCGGTCAGCCCGAGACGCTCGCGCAATGCATCGAGCAGCGTCACCCAGGGCGCCACGGCGAGTTCGCGCGGCACCCCATTGACGGTCAGCGATACGGTTATTTTTTCAGGCGCCGGAATGGTTTGCCCATTCGGCCGTTGCCGGCGTGGTCGTGCCATCGGCGCCTCCGGATGATCGAGCTAGCGCGATCGCGCGTTGCGCCCTGCGGCGCACGGCGGATGCCCATCACCTGCCACGCGGTGTCAATTCCGGCCGCGCCAGGCATGTTCCAAAACCTATACTTCAATATCGGACCTGCCGCCTGCCGGCGCCAGAACCTGGCGGCGTTGAATTCGGCGCCGTGCCGCCACACATATGGCGCTTGACCTGGAGGGGTTTTTCCATGGCCCGCGACGCGGTCCGGGATTGGATGTGGTCGGAGGCGGTCGAGATGCTCGCCCGCGCCGAGCGGATGCATCGCGAGCTGTTTCGACCGGCGCTGAGCCAGGCGCAGCAACCGGCTTGGGAGCCGCCGGCCGATATTTTGGAGACCGATCAGGAAGTGCTGGTGCTGGTCGCGTTGCCCGGCGTCGCCATCGACAATGCGCAAGCCGTGATCGAGGACGGCGATCTCGTCATCGCCGGAACGCGCGTGCTGCCGCCCGAATTGCGCACCGCGACCATTCATCGGCTCGAATTGCCGCAAGGCCGGTTTTACCGGCGGCTGCGGCTGCCGGTCGGACGTTATAGCGGCGTGCGCCGTACCGCAGCCGCAGGTTATTTGGTGATCACGCTGCAGAAAGCGGGGCCGAGTCGTGGCTGACGTCGAAATGCTGTCCTCAACTGAAACCGCAAGAGCCGGCGCACCGCCGCCGCTGCCGCAATTGCCGTCCGATGCGCTGATCATCGTGCCGGTGCGCGCCACCGTGCTGTTTCCCGGCCTCGTGCTGCCGATCACGCTCGGCCGGCCTAAATCGGTCGCCGCCGCGCAGCAGGCGATCCGCGAGCAGCGCCAGGTCGGCATCCTGATGCAGCGCGACGCCGAAGTCGCCGACCCGACGCCGCTCGACATGCACCGCATGGGCACGGTCGCCAACGTCGTGCGCTACCTCACCGCGCCCGACGGCAGCAACCACCTGGTCTGCCAGGGCGAGCAGCGTTTTCAGATCGCCGAATATCTGTCCGGCTGGCCGTTCCTGGTCGCCCGCGTGGTCCGCATTCCCGAGCCGGGCGTGCGCGGCCCCGAGATCGAGGCGCGCTTCGTCAACCTCAAGGCCCAGACGGTCGAGGCGATCGGACTGCTGCCGCAAGCGCCGCAGGATATGGTCGCCGCCATCCAGTCGATCGATTCGCCGTCGGCGCTCGCCGATCTGGCGGCCGCCTATATGGACGTGAAGCCGGAGGAGAAGCAGGAGATCCTGGAGACCGTCGATATTGTCGCGCGCATGGACAAGGTCTCGCGGCTCCTTGCCCAGCGCATCGAGGTGCTGCGCCTGTCGCAGGAACTGAGCCGGCAGACCAAGGCCGCGCTCGACGAGCGGCAGCGCGAAGTTCTGTTGCGCGAGCAGATGGCGGCGATCCAGCGCCAGCTTGGCGAGGGCGAAGAGGGCAAGGCCGCCGAAATGGCCGAACTCGACAAGGCCATCAGCAATTCCGGCATGCCCAAGGAGATCGAAGAGCAGGCGCGCAAGGAGCTGCGCCGGCTGCAGCGCATGCCCGATGCCGCCGGCGAATACGGCATGATCCGCACCTATCTGGATTGGCTGATCGAGCTGCCGTGGAAACTCCCTGAGGAGAAGCCGATCGACATCGTCGAGGCGCGGCGCATCCTCGACGAGGACCATTACGACCTCGACAAGATCAAGCGGCGCATTATCGAATATCTCGCCGTGCGCAAGCTGGCGCCGTCCGGCAAGGCGCCGATCCTGTGCTTCGTCGGCCCGCCCGGCGTGGGAAAAACCTCGCTCGGCCAGTCGATCGCGCGCGCCATGGACAGAAAGTTCGTGCGCGTCTCGCTCGGCGGCGTGCACGACGAGGCGGAAATCCGCGGCCACCGCCGCACCTATATCGGGGCGCTGCCCGGCAACATCATCCAGGCCATCCGCAAGGCCGGCGCGCGCAATTGCGTGATGATGCTCGACGAGATCGACAAGCTCGGCGCCGGCTTCCACGGCGATCCCGGCGCGGCGTTGCTCGAAGTGCTCGATCCCGAGCAGAACAACACGTTCCGCGACAACTATCTCGGCGTGCCGTTCGACTTGTCGCGCGTGGTGTTCATCACCACGGCGAACATGCTCGACACCGTTCCGGGCCCGTTGCGCGACCGCATGGAGATCATCAGCCTCGCCGGCTACACCGCCGAGGAGAAGCTGCAGATCGCGCGCCGCTATCTGGTGCGTCGCCAGTTGGAGGCGAACGGGCTCAAGGACGGCCAGGTCGAGATCGGCGACGACGTCATCAGCGAGATCATCGACAAATACACGCGCGAAGCCGGCGTGCGCAGCCTGGAGCGCTCGATCGGCCAGGCGCTGCGCCACGCCGCGGTGCGTATCGCCGAAGGCAATAGCGGGCCGATCCGCATCAGCCGCGACGATCTCGTGCCGATCCTCGGCGCGCCGAAATTCGAGAACGAAGTCGCCATGCGGGTGAGCGTGCCGGGCGTCGCCACCGGGCTCGCCTGGACGCCGGTCGG
>JASHWN010000632.1 GCA_030044035.1 Xanthobacteraceae bacterium | reverse complement strand
TCTGCTCCGGCCGAGCGGCCGGCACTGCGCCGGCGCCTTCCTTGATCTCGCCGAGTAGGGCGCCGACCGCGACGGTGTCGCCGTCCTTTACGGCAATGTCGCCGAGAATCCCGGCGGCTGGCGCCGGCACCTCGATGGTCACCTTGTCGGTCTCGAGCTCGACCAACGGCTCGTCCACCGCGACCGCGTCGCCCGCTTTCTTGAACCATTTGCCGATGGTGGCCTCGGTCACCGATTCTCCCAGTGCCGGCACGCGAATCTCAGCCATGGTGTCAATTCCTCGTTCGCGGCGCCGTTGAGAAGAGATGCGCTAGCGCAGCGCCTCGTCCAAAAACTGCTTGAGCTGCGCGAGATGCAGCGACATCTGCCCGACGGCGGTCGAAGCCGAGGCCGGCCGACCGGCGTAGCGCGGCCGGCGATGTCTGGCTTCGATCTGGTTGAGCACCCATTGCAGAAAGATGTCGACGAACACCCAGGCGCCCATGTTGCGCGGCTCTTCCTGGCACCAGACGATCTCGGCGTCGCGGAAGCGCGACAGCTCCGCCATCACGGCCTTGGTGGGGAAGGGATAGAGCTGCTCGATGCGCAACAGATAAACGTCGTCGATGCCGCGCTTCTCGCGCTCCTCGTACAGATCGTAATAGACCTTGCCGGAGCACAGCACGACGCGGCGGATCTTTTCGTCCGCGACAAGCTTAATTTTTTCGTCCGGCAGGAGCTGCGCGTCGTCCCACAGCAGCCGGTGGAACGTCGTGTCCGGCCCCATCTCGTCGAGTTGCGACACCGCGCGGCGATGGCGCAGCAGCGATTTCGGCGTCATCAGGATCAACGGCTTGCGGAAATCGCGCTTCAATTGCCGGCGCAGGATGTGGAAATAGTTGGCCGGCGTCGTGCAGTTGGCGACCTGCATGTTGTCCTCGGCGCACATCTGCAAGAAGCGCTCGAGCCGCGCCGAGGAATGTTCCGGTCCCTGCCCCTCGTAGCCGTGCGGCAGCAGGCAGACCAGCCCAGACATGCGCAGCCACTTGCGCTCGCCGGACGAAATGAACTGGTCGAACAGCACCTGCGCGCCGTTGGCGAAATCGCCGAATTGCGCCTCCCACAGCGTCAGCGCGTTCGGCTCGGCGAGCGAATAGCCGTACTCGAAGCCGAGCACGGCCTCCTCCGAGAGCATCGAGTTGATGACTTCGAAGCGGGCCTGGCCCTCGGCGACGTGGTTGAACGGCGTGTAGCGCTGCTCGGTCTCCTGATCGATCAGCACCGAATGGCGCTGCGAGAACGTGCCGCGCTCGCTGTCCTGGCCCGACAGCCGCACGCGATGGCCGTCGCGCAGCAGCGAACAGAAGGCGAGCGCCTCGGCGGTCGCCCAGTCGATGCCGCTGCCGGTTTCGACCGCCTTGCGGCGATGGTCGAGAAAGCGGCCAAGCGTGCGATGCAGATGAAAGCCGGGCGGCAGCGCGGTGATTTTTTGCCCGATGTCCTTGAGCGTCGCGATGGCGAGGCCGGTATGGCCGCGGCGCGGATCGTCGGCGCCGGCGGCGGCCTTGAAGCCGGCCCAGCGGCCGTCGAGCCAGTCGGCCTTGTTGGCGCGGTAGCTCTGCGCCGCCTCGAGCTCGTCATCGAGATGCTTGCGCCAATCCGTTTTCATCTTGTCGACGTCGGCGGTGCCGATGATGCCGTCGCCGATCAGCTTGTTGCCGTAGATCTCGAGCGTGGTCGGATGCGCGGCGATCGCCTTGTACATCAAGGGCTGGGTGAACGACGGCTCGTCGCCTTCGTTGTGGCCGTGGCGGCGATAGCAGAACATGTCGATGACGACCGGCTTCTGGAATTTCTGCCGGAACTCGGTCGCGATCTTGGCGGCGAATACCACCGCCTCCGGGTCGTCGCCGTTGACGTGAAAGATCGGCGCTTCGATCATCTTGGCGACGTCGGACGGATACGGCGACGAGCGCGAATAGCGCGGATTGGTGGTGAAGCCGATCTGGTTGTTGACGATGAAATGCAGCGAGCCGCCGGTGCGGTGGCCGCGCAGCCCCGACAGGCCGAACGATTCGGCGACCACGCCCTGGCCGGCGAACGACGCATCGCCGTGGATGAGCAGCGGCATCACCATGGTGCGGTCTTCGCGCGTGGCGTGGTGCTGATCCTGCTTGGCCCGCACCTTGCCGAGCACGACCGGATCGACGATCTCGAGATGCGACGGATTGGCGGTGAGCGACAGATGCACCTTGTTGTCGTCGAACTCGCGGTCCGACGAGGCGCCGAGGTGATATTTGACGTCGCCGGAGCCCTCGATCTCGTTCGGCGTCGATGAGCCGCCCTTGAACTCGTGGAAGATGGCGCGATGCGGCTTGGCCATGACTTGGGCCAGCACGTTGAGCCGGCCGCGATGCGGCATGCCGATGACGATCTCAAGGACGCCGAGCGCGCCGCCGCGCTTGATGATCTGCTCCAGCGCCGGGATCATCGCCTCGGCGCCGTCGAGCCCGAAGCGCTTGGTGCCGGTGAATTTCAGGTCGCAGAATTTCTCGAAACCTTCGGCCTCGACCAGCTTGTTGAGGATGGCGCGCTTGCCCTCGCGGGTGAAGCTGATCTCCTTGTCGGGCCCCTCGATGCGTTCCTGGATCCAGCTCTTCTGCGCACCGTTGGACAGGTGCAGGAATTCGACGCCGAGCGTCTGA
>JASHWN010000631.1 GCA_030044035.1 Xanthobacteraceae bacterium | reverse complement strand
CACTTCGCGGTTTTTTGCTCGGCCCGCTTGGCTTAAGGTAAGGTCACCACAGTTTATCAGGTATGTCTATCGGGTGGACTAGGCGCGCGGCGCCGTTATTTGACCGCGTCGCCGGGTAACGGCATTGATTGCGCGATGGTCTTTGCCCCGCCGCCGCGGCGCGCTGTGCTCGACGTTGCCGAGACGCTGGCGATTGCGCTGTGCGGCGGCGCGATCTTTGCGTGGCTCGGCCTGCCCGCCGGGCTGGTCTCCGGCTCGGTTCTGGCGGTCGCGGCAGCGGCTTTGTTCGGCCGCCCCGTCAAGGTGCCGCTGGCGCTCGCGCGTATCTGCTACGTCATCGTCGGCATCCTGCTCGGCGCCGTGGTGACGCCGCAGACGCTGCGCGGCGTCGCCACCTGGCCGACCAGCATCGCGCTGTTGATGGTCGGCTCGATCGTCATGATGCTGGCGACGTCGCAATATCTGCGCGTCGTGCATCGCTGGGACCCGCTGTCGGCGCTGCTCGGCGCCAGTCCCGGCTCGCTCGCCCAGGTGATCTCGCTGTCGACCGAGCTCGGCGGCGATCTGCGCGCCATCGCGATCGTGCAGACGGTGCGGATTTTGCTCCTGGTCATCGGCCTGCCGAACGGCCTGGCGCTGTTTGGCCTCGTGGTGCCGGCGGTGGCGGCCGCGCGCGGCCCGGCCGGAATGGCGGTGCTCGGCGAAATGGCGCTCTTGGTCGCGACCGCAACCGCCTGCGCGGTCGCGTTCTACCGCTTGCGGTTTCCCGGCGGCTTGTTGTTCGGCGCCATGACCGGTTCGGCGATCCTGCACGGCACCGGCACCATTCACGCCGTGCTGCCGTGGTGGATCGGCTCGACTTGCGTCATCGTGCTCGGCGGCGTGGTCGGCTCGCGCTTTGCCAACACCACGTTGCGATCGCTGGCCGGCTTTCTCGGCGCGGCGTTCGGCTCGTTCGCCGTATCGATGGCGGTGGCGACGTTGTTCGTGCTGATCGACGTGCACTTTTTGTCGTTCCCGATCGCCAACGTCGTCATCGCGTTTGCGCCGGGCGCGCAGGACACCATGATGGTGCTGGCGCTGGCGCTGCACCTCGACCCGGTCTATGTCGGCGCCCACCACCTGGCGCGCTTTCTGGTCGTCACCTTCTCGCTCGCGCTCGGCGCACGGCGCATCGCCGGCAAAGAGCCGCAGCGCGCCGGCGGACATCGTGAGAAAGTGTGAAGAGCCGCGCCTTAAAGAGTCAGGCGGCCATCACGCCGGCGTCGTCTTCCGCCTCCGCGGCTGGAGCTTCCGGAGCGAGCGGCACGTGCGGCTCCGCGAGGCGGCGCGGCAGATCGGCCCAGTGCAGCGATTTATAATTGAACCCGCGGGCGATGGTCGGCTTGACCACGTTGAAATATGGCGAGATGTCGAAGTCACGCGGGCAATAGAGCGACGAATGCCGGATTTCGAGAATCTCCTCGCGCGCCTGCCGGCTGCTGGTGAGCCTGATCTTGGGCAGGATCGGATAGCGCACGGCGGAAAACGCATCCGCGATCAGCGCCGAGCAAATGAGCCGCGTCGGATCGCCCGAGCCGAGCGCGATCAGGCGCCGCCGCCAGCGCTGCGGCACCGGCAGCGGAAACAGATAGCGCATCAGGTCGATGATGTTTTTCAGATCGTAGGCGAAGCCGAGCCGGTCGATGGCGTAGGCGCAGACAACGGCGCAATCGTCCTCGGTCAGCCCGACCGGCCGGCAGATGCGGGTGTGAAAGCGGGTATATTTCGACAGCGGCGCCGACACCACGCCTTCGCCGGCATTGGCCTCGATCAGCACATGCGGCTCGCCGTCGCCGCCGTCGCGGCCGTGCAGCTTTCCGACATAGAGCGCCGAATGCGACCACGTCGATTGCGTCAGATATTTGATGACGCCGGAGATGCGGGCATTGCCCTCGACCAAGAGCACGTCGCCGGGCTGCAGCGAGGCGCGCAACGCGTCGGGGTCGCTCGGCGTGAACGGCTCGTAGCCGGCCACCGGCTCGTCGAGATAGCGGGCGATCAGCCGCCCAATGGCATCGAGCATCCGGTTCACGGGCCCCCTCGCGCGCTTGGCCGCGTCATTATTTCGCAAACAATTTATTCCATCTCCGTTGCAATTTGGTTCACGTGAGGCGCGCGCCGCTTACTGAAACTTAAGCCTGACGTTTGCCTGCGCCATGTCGTTCGGGCAATGTGCGCGGAGCCGACAAGCAATCGGAAACCATGCCGCGATTAAGCCGCCGCTCGTTCGTCGCCGCGTCCGCCGCCGCGCTCGTGGCGCGTCCGGGGTTTGCAGCGCCGCCCGCGAGTGCCGGCGAATTCGACGTTGTCATTATCGGGGCCGGCGCCGCCGGCATCGCGGCGGCGCGTCGCGTCGCCGCGGCGGGCCGCCGCTACGTACTGATCGAGGCCGGCGACCGGATCGGCGGCCGTTGCTTCACCGATACGCGCAGTTTCGGCGTGCCGTTCGACCGCGGCGCCCATTGGATCCATTTTCCGGACAGCAATCCCATCACCAGGCTCGCACCGCGCGGCGGGCTCGAAATCTATCGGGCACCGCAAAGTCAGAAAGTGCGCATCGGCCTGCGCAACGCGCGCGAGGGCGAGCTGGAAGATTTTCTGTCGGCGCAGGTGCGTGCCACGCGCGCGATCGCCGACGCGGCGCGCAAGGGCGACCCGTCCTGCGCCCAGGCGCTGCCGAACGACCTCGGTGATTGGCGGCCGACGGTTGAATTCATGCTCGGGCCGTTCATGTGCGGCAAGGATTTAGCACAGCTCTCCGCCGCCGATTTCGCGCGCGCGCCGGAGCGGCGATCCGCTGCGTTCTGCCGTCAGGGATTCGGCGCATTGTTGGCTGCGCTCGCGACCGGCTTGGCGGTGCAGTTCGGCACGCCGGCAAGCGCGATCGAGGTCGGCCGCGGCGTCGCGGTGCAGACGCCGAAAGGCACGATCACCGGCCGCACCGCGATCGTGACGGTGTCGACGAATGTGATCGCCTCCGGCCGCATTCGCTTCACGCCGGAGCTGCCGCGGAGCGTCGCCGACGCCTGCAATAATCTGTCGCTCGGCAGCTTCGACCACATCGCGCTCGAACTATCGGGCAATCCGCTCGGCCTCGACAGCGACGATCTGGTGTTCGAGAAGTCGTCGAACAGCCATACGGCGGCCATCCTTGCCAACGTATCGGGCTCGCAATTGTGCCTGATCGAAGTTGCCGGTGCGTTCGGCCGCGAGCTGTCGCGGCAGAGCGAGGCCGCGATGGTCGATTTCGCCGCCGATTGGCTGACCAAGCTTTACGGCGGCGAAATCAAGAAGGCGGTGAACCGCGCCAGCGCCACGCGCTGGAATGCCGATGCGCGGTTTCTCGGCGCCATGTCGGCGGCGGCGCCGGGCGGCCAGGCGGCGCGCCGCGTCTTGTCCGAGCCGATCCACGACGGCGTCTGGTATGCCGGCGAGGCGGTGCACGACACGCTGTGGGGCACGGTCGGCGGCGCCTGGGAAGCCGGCGAACGCGCCGCCGCCGCGGTGTTGCGCCGGCTTGCCGGCGTGCGCGAACCGGCACCGGAAGAGAAGCCGCCGCCGCATCGCCGGTCGCGCCGCCGCGGCGCGCCGGACTAAGGCGGCAAGCCTACGCACGCAGCACGCCGCCGGTGCGCTTGCCGACCTCGGCGACGATTTTCGCGGCGAGCGCCTCGATCTCGGCGTCCGTCATGGTTCGCTCGCGCGGCTGCAGCGTGACTTCGATGGCGATCGATTTTTTGCCGGGCTCGATGCCAGGTCCTTCATAGAGATCGAACACGTTCACCGAGCTAATCAGCTTGCGATCGACGCCTGCAGCCGCGCGCACCAGATCGGCGGCTTTCACGGCGCGCTCGACCACGAAGGCAAA
>JASHWN010000630.1 GCA_030044035.1 Xanthobacteraceae bacterium | reverse complement strand
GCTTGCGCAAGCGCAAGCCGCACTCGACGATCTGCGCGCCGGACGCGTCGTCGGCCGAACGGTGCTGACTGCGTAGCAGGCGATTGACTCGCTTCCGGTAAATCTAAAGCTTCGCCTGCAGGCTGCGAACGAAATCGGAGAGGCCGATTTGCCGCTCGCGCTTGAGCCGTTCGGCGGCGAGGATGGCGCGCACTTCGACGAAGGCCAGATTTTTGTGCTTGTTGACGATGACGTAATCGTATTCCGGCCAATGGCTCATCTCGTCGGCAGCTTTCGCCATGCGCGTGCCGATGATGTCGCGGCTGTCCTGGGCGCGAGTCTTCAGCCGCCGCTCCAGCTCGCGCACGCTCGGCGGCAGGATGAAGACGCTGACCAGATCGTCGCGCGCCTTTTCGCGCAGCTGCTGGGTGCCCTGCCAGTCGATGTCGAACAGCACGTCGCGGCCGGCGCGCAACGCGGCAATGACCGGCCGGCGCGGCGTGCCGTAGCGATGGCCGAACACGTCGGCCCATTCCAACAGCTCGCCGGCCTTGATCATGGCATCGAAACGCGGCCGGTCGATGAAATGATAGTCGCGGCCGTCGACTTCGCCGCGCCGCTTGGGCCGCGTCGTCACCGACACCGAAAGCTCGACGTTGCGGTCGCCGCGCAGCAAAAGGCGCGACAGCGTGGTCTTGCCGGCGCCTGACGGCGACGACAGCACAAACATCAGACCGCGGCGCGCGATCGCGTGGTGCCGATTTTTTTTGGTCCGATGCCGGGCCGCGCGCGCCATAGCCTATTCCACGTTCTGCACCTGCTCGCGGAATTGCTCGACCGCGGCCTTAAGCGCAAGCCCGATATTGGTGAGCTCGACGTCGTTGGCCTTGGCGCACAGCGTGTTGGCCTCGCGGTTGAGCTCCTGGGCGAGGAAGTCGAGGCGCCGGCCGATCGGGCCGCCCTGCGCGATCAGCTGCTGCACCTGGGCAACGTGAGCGACCAGCCGATCGAGCTCCTCGCGCACGTCGGCTTTGGTGGCGATCAGGATGGCTTCCTGATGCAGGCGGTCCGGATCGAAGCGGTCGGACTGCGCCAAGAGCGTCGCCACCTGCTCGGCGAGCCGCGCCCGGATCGCTTCGGGCCGGCGGCCCGGTGCCAGCTCGGCGCGCTCGACGAGAGCGGCGATTTCGTCGAGCCGCAGGCCGAGAACGCGCGCCAGCGCATTGCCTTCGTGACGGCGCATGGCGGCGAGCGCGGCGACGGCTTCGGCAAAGCCGGCGGCGACCGCCATCTCGGCTTGGCGCCGTTCTTCCGCATTCTCCTCCGCTTCGCCGACTTCGATAACGCCCTTGAGGCCGAGCAGGCCATCAAGCGTCGGCGGCGAGGTTTCGATGCGGCGCGCCACGTCGCGCGCCGCGATCAGCACCGCATCGAGCACCGCGGCGTTGACGCGGACCGCGACGGTTGCGCCGGTGCGTTCGACGGTCAGGCCTGCTTGGATCGAGCCGCGCGCCAGCGTTTCGCTGGCATTGGCGCGCAACGCCGGCTCGATCGCGTCCCAGCCGGGCGGCAGACGCAGCCGCAGATCGAGTCCCTTGCCGTTGACCGATTTGATTTCCCAGGTCCAGGAATACGAACCGCAGACACCGTGGCCGCGAGCAAATCCCGTCATGCTCGACAGCGCCATGGAATGCAGCCTCCAGCCCGTGAATCAGCAAAAATTCGCGCCGAACTTAACGACGGGCTGCCGCGCTCACAAGCCGATCATTCCACCGATTGGGCGCGGGGATGGGGTTTGCGGTGCGCCGGGTGCGACGATGCCGGAGCCGGCGGCGGCGCGGCGGCGGGTTGCGCGGGCGCGGCGACCTCCGACCCTGCGGGACTGAAGACTGGCGCCGCCTGACCGGCTTGGCCGGCTTCGAGCTGGCGCAGCCGCAGCACGTTCTTCTGGTGCTGCTCATAGGTCTCGGCAAATACGTGGCCGCCGGTGCCGTCGGCAACGAAATAAAGCTCGCGGGTGCGCGCCGGGTTCGCCGCGGCTTCGAGCGCGGCGCGCCCCGGATTGGCAATCGGTCCCGGCGGCAAGCCGTCGATCTGGTAGGTGTTGTACGGCGTCGGCTGGTCGATCTCGCTCTTCATGATCGGCCGGCCGAGCGTGCCCTTGCCGCCGACCAGTCCGTAGATGATGGTCGGATCCGACTGCAGACGCATTCTTTGTTTGAGCCGATTGACGAACACCGCGGCGATGCGCGTGCGCTCTTCCGGCTTGCCGGTCTCTTTCTCCACCAGCGAAGCGAGAATGACGAGCTGCTCCGGAGTTTTCAGCGGCAGATCGGGCGAGCGGCGATCCCAGATTTCCTTCACCAGCCGCTGCTCCGCGTGCTGCATGTGCACGATCATCTGCGCCCGGGTCATGCCGCGGCTGAAGCTGTAGGTATCCGGCAGCATCGAGCCTTCGGACGGGATTTCGTCGATGTTCCCGCTCAGCACGTCATCGGCCATCAATCGCGCGACGATCTGCTCGGAGGTCAAACCCTCCGGGATGCTGACCTGATGCACCACCACCCTGCCCTCGCTCAGCGTGGCGACCACGTCGTTCAGGCTGGCATGCGCCTTGAACTGATACTCGCCGGCTTTCAATCCTTCGCGCGCCTTGAGCAGCAGCACGCCGCCGATAAAGACCCAGGGCTGATCGATTACGCCTTCGCGCGACAGCACGTCGCTGATGTCGCGGATGCCGGCGCCGCGCGGTATATTGACGACGCGGTCCTGCGGCAGCGGACCCGGCGCGTCGAAACGCTGCTTGCCGATATAGAGCACGTACCCGGCAGCAAAAGCCACGATCAGAAAAATGCTGATGATGGCGTTGCCGACGATCACCAGTGGATGCCGCGCGCGTTTGGAGCGGCGCACCGGCAGTTCGACGCGATCCGGCTCGAGCGCCGCACGCGGGCTGCGCGGATTGATGCGTCTGGGTTCGGCACGTCTGGGAGGATCGGAGGCCGGCCCCATTGCGTTGAGCGGCGACTGCGAGAGCGGCGACAACGGCTCGCCTGCGCCAATGACAGGTCTCGAATTGCCGGCGGGCGCGGTAGCGCCGGCCAGCGGAACTGGCGCCGCGGCGCGCGGTGGCACGGGCTTTGCGGCAGTGCGCGTCAGTACCGCCGCATCGGCTGGGCGCGGGCGGGCGGGCGTCGCTGCCGGAGCTGTGGTGCCACTCCTGGCAAGCCGCTCAGCGGTACCGGCGGGCGGCTTCGCGCCGGAACGCAATTTCGGATCGATTGGATCCGAGGGACGCTGCAAGGCCGCACGCCCACGCGGTGCGGACCGCTCGCCGTTTCCTGGCGGTGTACCGGAATCCGTCACCGCCCGATTTCCTGTCGATTAAGATGCATGATTGAGAAGATAAGCCGGCCCTGCCCGGCGTCGATGAATGCTCGCACATTCTCTTGCGTCTGCCCAGCGAAACGATGGCGGGGCCTGGCACGCTTTGTGGATTGCAGGCGAGTGCGGAGCAAATGTGGCGAAAGGGTGATGGCCGCTAATCCGGCAAGCGGCGGAAGATCAGACTGGCATTGGTGCCGCCGAATCCGAACGAATTCGACAGCACGATATTGACCGGCCGGCTTTTTGCGCGATGCGGCACGAGGTCGAGCGCGGTGGCGACGGATGGATTGTCGAGATTGATGGTCGGCGGCACGATCTGATCGCGGATGGCGAGAAGACAGAAGATTGCCTCGACCGCGCCGGCGGCGCCGAGCAGATGCCCGATCGCGGATTTGGTGGATGACATGGCAATGCGGCCGGCCGCATTGCCGACCAGCCGCTCGACGGCCTTCAACTCGATCTCATCGCCGAGCGGCGTCGACGTGCCATGAGCGTTGATATAGTCGATGTCCTCGGCCGAGATGCCGGCGCGGCGGATCGCCGCCTTCATGCAGCGCACCGCGCCGTCGCCGTCTTCCGCGGGCGCGGTGATATGGTGGGCGTCGCCGGAGAGGCCATAGCCGACGAGCTCGCCATAGATGCGCGCGCCGCGGCGCTTGGCATGCTCGTATTCTTCGAGCACCACGGCGCCGGCGCCTTCGCTCAGCACAAAGCCGTCGCGGTCGCGATCGTAGGGCCGCGACGCGCGCTCCGGCGTGTCGTTGAATCCGGTCGACAGCGCGCGGCAGGCAGCAAAGCCGGCAAACGAAATGCGGTTGACGGGGGATTCGGTGCCGCCAGCCACCATGACGTCGGCATCGCCGAGCGCGATGAGGCGGCCGGCATCGCCGATCGCATGAGCCCCGGTCGAGCATGCCGTGACGACAGCGTGGTTGGGGCCTTTCAGCCCATGCGCGATCGAGACGTAGCCTGAGGCGAGATTGATGATCCGGCCGGGAATGAAAAACGGCGACACCCGGCGCGGACCGCGGTCGCGCAGCACGATCGCGGTCTCCGCGATGCCCTCGACGCCGCCGATGCCGGCGCCAATCAGCACGCCGCTCGTAATCTGATCCTCGTATTCACGCGGGTGCCAACCGGCGTCGTTGAGCGCCTGGGCGGCGGCACCCATGGCAAAAATGATGAAGTCGTCGACCTTGCGCTGCTCTTTCGGCTCCATCCATCGGTCGGCGTTGAACGTGCCGGCGCTGCCGTCGCCGCGCGGAACTTGGCCGGCAATTTGGCTCGCTATGTCGGATACTTCGAACCTTTCGATGCGCTTGATGCCGCTTTCCGACGCGAGCAAGCGCTTCCAGGTCGCCTCGACCCCGCAGGCGAGCGGAGTGATCATGCCAATCCCGGTGACGACGACGCGGCGCATCAGCGGCCCTCCGCCAGGACGGCGCGGTCCCGGCGGGGATCGAGCCTAGCGATTGGCGGCCGGCAGGCACAATAGCGGCGCGGACCGAGCCATTCCGCACCGCCTGTTGTGCAGATTGGACGCGCGTAGACCAAATTCATGCAGGGACGTGTCGGCAGCGTTTGAACGTCAGCTTTTGGCGTTCTTTTCGAGAAATTTGATGGCGTCGCCGACGGTCAAAATGGTTTCCGCGGTATCGTCGGGGATTTCACAATTGAATTCTTCTTCGAACGCCATGACCAGTTCGACGGTATCGAGGCTGTCGGCGCCAAGGTCTTCGATGAAGCTGGCGTTTTCCGTGACCTTGTCGGCATCGACGCCCAGATTCTCGACAACGATCTTTTTCACCCGCTCGGCAATATCACTCATCGCTCCAACCTCATGTTTCGACTCAAACCCAATGGCGTGGGTCCTCGTCTCGTCGTCGGTGACGGCCGCGGGTCGACACCGATCAGAGGCGGACCGTTGTTGCCCCGCTCTCCGGCTTCCAGGTTCCCCGAGCCCGATGGCGGTCGGTTACCACACTTCCCGTGCGTTGCCTAGCGCAGCCGCACGCGCGCCCGTTGCGTTCCACCGTGTTCAGATCATTGCCATTCCGCCGTTGACGTGCAGCGTCTGCCCGGTCACGTAAGCCGCCTCGTCGGCGGCGAGGAACAGCACGGCCGCTGCGATCTCCTCGGGTGTTCCGGCGCGGCCGGCCGGGACCTTTGCCAGGATCGCCTCGCGCTGCTTGTCGTTGAGCTTATCGGTCATCGGGGTGACGATGAATCCGGGCGCCACGCAATTGGCGGTGACGCCGCGCTTGGCATATTCCTGCGCCACTGCCTTGATCATGCCGGCAATGCCGGCCTTGGCGGCGACGTAGTTGGCCTGGCCCGGATTGCCGGTCGTCCCGACCACCGACGTGATGGCGATGATGCGGCCGAAGCGGCGGCGCATCATGCCACGCACCGCGGCACGCATGAGCCGGAACGTCGCCGACAGATTGACGGCGATGACCTGATCCCAATCCTCGTCGCGCAACTGCACCAAGAGATTGTCGCGCGCCAAGCCGGCATTGGCGACCAGAATGTCGAGTTGGCCCATCGCTTGCTCGGCCCGCGGCACCAACGCATCGGTCTGCGCGGCGTCGGCGAGATCACACGGCAGCACGTGGACGCGCGCGCCGAGTTCGGCAGCAAGGCGGTCGAGAACGTCGCGCCGCGTGCCGGAAATGGCGACGGTCGCGCCCTGACCGTGAAGCATGCGCGCGATGCTGCCGCCGATCGGCCCGGTCGCTCCGGTGATCAACGCGGTTTTTCCGCCGAGATCGAACATTTGACCCTCTTGGTTCCGCGCTGTCTTCCGCTCTTGGCGATGAACGCGCTCAGCCGCCTAAAGCCTTGAAGCGCGCAACATCTTCCGGCGTGCCGATCGACGAAGCCTCCGCGCTTTCAGCGATGCGCTTGATCAACCCACTCAGCACCCGCCCGGCGCCGACTTCATAAAACGCGGTGACGCCATTTTGCGCCATGTAGAGAACTGATTCACGCCAGCGCACGGTGCCGGTGACTTGCTCGACCAGGGCGCGCACGATGTCGGCTGGCTCGGTGATCGCCCGCGCCAGCACGTTGGCGACCAGCGGCACGCGCGGCGGCTTGACGGCGATTTTGCCGAGCGCCTCGGCCATCGCATCAGCGGCGGGCTGCATCAAAGCGCAATGAAAGGGGGCCGATACCGGCAGCATCATTGCCCGTTTGACGCCGCGCGCTTTGGCAACTTCGACCGCGCGCTCGACCGCAGCCTTGTCGCCGGACAAGACGACTTGGCCGCCGCCATTGTCGTTGGCGGCGGCGCACTCGCCGACGCCGGCGGCCTCGGCGGCGATCGACTCCGCCGCGGCAACCTCGACGCCGATCAGCGCCGCCATGGCGCCGGCGCCGACTGGCACCGCCTGCTGCATGGCGCGGCCGCGAATGCGCAACAGCCTCGCGGCGTCGGCGATCGAGAGCGCGCCGGCGGCGGCGAGCGCCGAGTATTCGCCGAGCGAGTGGCCGGCAACGAATTTCGCATCGCGGCCAAGATCGAGCCCGGCCTCGGCCTCGAGCACTCGCATCACTGCGAGCGACACCGCCATGAGCGCCGGCTGCGCGTTCTCGGTGAGGGTCAGTTTGTCGGCGGGGCCATTCCAGATTGTTTGGCTGAGCGGCTCGGCCAGCGCCTCGTCGACCTCTGCAAAGACGCGGCGCGCGGGCTCGAAGGCATCGGCCAATGCCTTGCCCATGCCGACCGCCTGACTGCCCTGGCCCGGAAAAACGAACGCGACCGCCATCGGCCCTTCTGCCTCGTGGAAAGCGGCGAAAGATACCGCGAAGGCCGCCCTGTCAAGGATGGCGGCCCCGGCCCGGAGCCTCCGCGGAGCGGGTAAGAAAGCGAAAACCGGAAGTTCGTAAGCTTAAGGCGGCGGGTGCTACGGCCCCATCAGATGCGCACGGGTCATTTTCATGGCGGCTTTTGCACCGGTTACCGACGCCGACCTCGCGCGCGCGCGCAAGGATGCTGCATTCCGGCAAAGGCTCTTGGAGCAAAACCTGCAAACCTTGCTGGCTCGCGTGCAAAAGCTGCGCAATACGCCGCCCACGGCGCATAGTGTCGGCGCAAGCCAAATGCGCGAGGCGATCGAACTTGCGGTGCGGCTTGCGGAAATGATCCAAGGCGCGGCGAAGCCGAAGCGAAGGCGCGCCTGAAGGTTGAAGATGGACACCGTGCGCTTGGGTCCGGCCTCTCCGCTTGCCTTTCCACGCCGCCCGCGTATATGTCCGGCTTCCGCTCGACCCCGGCCGGGGGCTGAACGGACGGCCGCGTGACAAAGCGCGGTAGGGCCTCGATGGTCCGGCGTCCGGTGTCCCCGCCTTCAGAGCATTCGAGCCTTTCCCGAAGGGCTCGAGGGGCTTGGCGCCAGGGCGAGCTATGGGACTTGAGGAAAGGGCAGCTATGCCGCTCTACGAACACGTTTATCTTGCGCGACAGGACGCCAGCGCGCAGCAGGTCGAGGAATTGACCGGCCAGCTCAAAGGCGTCGTCGAGAACCTCGGCGGCTCGGTCGCCAAGACCGA
Organism: Xanthobacteraceae bacterium; assembly: GCA_030044035.1. Lineage (GTDB taxonomy): Bacteria > Pseudomonadota > Alphaproteobacteria > Rhizobiales > Xanthobacteraceae > BOG-931. Next base: position 609 of record JASHWN010000630.1, on the reverse strand, counting down.
ATACTGGGGCGTCAAATCGCTCTCCTATCGCCTGCGCAAGAACCGCAAGGCGCATTTCACGCTCATGAACATCGATGCGCCGCCGGCGGCGATCAACGAGATCGAGCGTCTGGAGCGGCTCAACGAAGACGTGCTGCGTTACCTGACCATCCGGGTCGAGGAGCACGAGGCGGGGCCGTCCGCCATGATGCGCCGCGCCGAGCGCGACCGCGACCGCGAAGAGCGGCGCGGCGACCGCTTTGACCGTGGCGATCGCGGCGATCGGGGCGACCGCGGTGATCGTGGTGAGCGCGGCGATCGTCCGCGCGACCGCGAACGCCGGCCGCGCGATGAAGAAGCCGGAATTGCAACGGAGGAATAGCCATGGCCACCTCCCCACAGATGGGCGGCGGACGCCGGCCCTTCTTCCGGCGCCGCAAGAGCTGCCCGTTCTCCGGCGCCAACGCGCCGAAGATCGACTACAAGGACGTCAAGCTCTTGCAGCGGTTCGTTTCGGAGCGCGGCAAGATCGTGCCGAGCCGCATCACCGCTGTTTCGGCGAAGCGGCAGCGCGAGCTCGCTCAGGCGGTCAAGCGTGCGCGCTTTCTTGGGCTGTTGCCCTACGTGATC
>JASHWN010000629.1 GCA_030044035.1 Xanthobacteraceae bacterium | reverse complement strand
TCTGTGAAGGTCCCGGATCAGCGGTGCACCTGCCATAGCGCGTCGCAGACGCGCGTAAACGCGCTTATGGCGCTGCACCGCATCCGGGACACAACGATTCTATACGCGGGCTCAGAACTTGAAAGCGGCGCCGAGGCGGACCGAGTTGACGTTGATCGGCGTGTTCGCCACCGGCTGGAATTGCACGTATTCGTACTCGCCGCGCAGGAAAAAGTGCCGGGTCACGCCAACGTCCAAGCCGGCGCCGACCGCATAGCCCAACAGCCACTCCGAACTTTTGCCGGCGCTGCCGGGAAAGACGAAGGTCGCGGCCTGCGGCGTGCCCGGGTTTTGCACCACGGTGGTGGTTTCGGTGATGTTGAGATTGGCGTTGCCGACGGCGAGGCCGGCAAACACGTAGGGCAGGAAACCGTTGAAGTCCCAGCCGGCCCGGCCGCGCAGCGTGCCGAAATCGAGATCAGTGAGCGTGCCGCCGCCACTGATCGAGACATCGTTGACAGTCCCTGAACTGAGCGTCACGACGCGGCTGATCGGCGTGTTCGGCGCCATGAGCGACAGCAGGGTGTGCTCGTAATCGGCTTCGACGCCCAGCACCACTTTGCCGTACGGGCTCAAATATTCGGCATTGTAGCCGATAAAGCCGCCAAAGCCGGCAGTGCCGCGGGACGCGCTGCTCAGGACCTGCCAATTGGACGGAGCGTACTGCGCTTCGAGCTGCGTCTGCTGCAGGCTCGATGCGATCGGCGCCCGCGTGGCGTTGCTGAAATCGGCCGTGACGCTGCTGTAGCTGGCCAGGCCGCCGATATAGAAGCCGCGCCAGTCCGCAAACGGCCCCGTCACGACCGGCACGATCGCCGGCGCCGGCGCGGCATAGCCACCAAGCTGCGGCTCAAGCGGCGGCAGCGCCTGATCAGCTGCGATGGCCGGCGTCACCGCCAGCAATGCGATTACCGCCGCGCCCGCCACGCATCGTTGTTTTGACACCGCACACCCCGTCTTTGGTATCTTTTGTTTTGACGGGTACAGTTTTAGTCAAATTGTTTGCGTATTCCTTTATCGGCTCGGCGCTTTGCACTCAGCATGAGCGCTTCGTAAACGCCGGATTTTTTCGGTGACTCGTTTGTAAACGGAGGGCCGAGGCTATCATTTACAAATTATGATTTTGCCCATCGCATTACGCCGTCGATCGCAACGGCAGCAAAAAGTTTCGCCACCCGTCGCGATCGACGGCAGTCTTTGATCGAAAAGAACGACTGCGGCGTCACAGCCCCGCTACGGCCGGCAGCGGCTGCGTCTTATTGGCCTTGCCCTGGCGTTCGGACTTCAAAAGATCGGCCAGCAGGAACGCCAGATCGAGCGACTGCTCGGCATTGAGCCGCGGATCGCAGACCGTGTGATAACGGTCGTTGAGGTCCTCGTCGCTGATGGCGCGGGCGCCGCCGGTGCATTCGGTGACGTTCTGGCCGGTCATTTCCAGATGCACGCCGCCGGCGATGGTGCCTTCGGCGGCATGAACTTGAAAAAATGCCCGCACCTCCTTGAGGATCTGATCGAACGGCCGGGTCTTGTAGCCGGACACCGACGTGATGGTGTTGCCGTGCATCGGATCGCACGACCACACCACATTGTGGCCCTCGCGTTTGACCGCGCGTACGAGCTGCGGCAACAGATCGACCGCCTTGTCGGCACCGACCCGGCAAATGAGCGTGAGCCGGCCCGGCTCGTTGTCGGGATTGAGGACGTCGATCAGGCGCAGGAGCTCATCGGGCTTTTGCGACGGCCCGGTCTTCAGCCCCAGCGGGTTCTTGATGCCGCGGCAATATTCGACATGGGCGTGATCCGGCTGGCGCGTGCGGTCGCCGATCCACACCATGTGGCCGCTGGTGCAGTACCAGTCGCCGGTCGTCGAATCGACCCGGGTAAAGGCCTGTTCGTAGCCGAGCAGCAGCGCCTCGTGGCTGGTGAAGAAATCGGTGGTGCGCAGCTCGTTGTGCGACTGCGGATCGACGCCGCAGGCGCGCATGAACCCGAGCGCCTCGGTGATGTGGTTGGCAAGCTCGGCGTAGCGCTTCGACTGCGGCGAGTCCTTGACGAATGACAGCATCCATTGGTGCGCGTTCGACAGGTTGGCGTAGCCGCCGGTGGCGAAGGCGCGCAACAGGTTCAGTGTCGCCGCGGATTGCCGGTACGCTTCCAACTGACGGCGCGGATCGGGCACCCGCGCTGCGGCCGTGAAATCAGTGCCGTTGATAATGTCGCCGCGATAGACCGGCAGCTCGACACCGCCGCGCTTTTCGGTCGGCGAGGTGCGCGGCTTGGCGAACTGGCCGGCAATGCGGCCGATCTTGACCACCGGCGAGGCCGCCGCATAGGTCAGCACCACTGACATCTGCAGGAACAGTCGGAAGAAATCGCGGATATTGTTGGCGCCGTGCTCGGCGAAGCTTTCGGCGCAGTCGCCGCCCTGCAGCAGAAAAGCTTCGCCGGCGGCGACCTGCGCCAGCGCATTTTTCAAGTTGCGGGCCTCGCCGGCGAAAACGAGCGGCGGAAAGCTGGCGAGCTGCGCCTCGACCTCGGCCAGCGCGTTCCGGTCGGGGTAGTCGGGCATCTGCAGCGCCGGTCTGGAGCGCCAGGAATCCGGGCTCCACTTCGCCGCGTTCGGCCGCGTGGACATGACACTTTCTCCAGGGCAACAGTTTTGCCGGGTCTTATACAACCCCGCTGGATATAGCGACAGTCCGGCGATTTTGCCGGTTTTCCGGCTATTCGGCGGCTTCGCGGCTGTAGCTTGCGGTTCTCGTCCGCATCGTCACCAGCTCTTCGGCCGCGGTCGGGTGCAGCGCGACGGTGGCGTCGAAATCGGCCTTGGTGGCCTGCATCTTCACCGCCACGGCGGCGAGCTGAATCATCTCGGCGGCGCCCTCGCCGACCACGTGGCAGCCGACCACGCGATCGTTCAAGCCATCGACCACGAGCTTGAGCAGCACGGCAGTGTCGCGGCCGGACAAGGTCGCCTTGAGCGGCCTGAACATGGCCTTGTAGATGTCCGTTCGAACACAATGTAATCGCGCCTGCGCTTCGGTGAGGCCGACCACGCCCACTTCGGGATCGCAAAACACCGCGGTCGGCACGTTGGTGTGGTCGACCGCCGTCGGTTTGCCGCCGAACACTGTTTCGGCGAAGGCGTGGCCCTCCCGGATGGCGACTGGCGTGAGATTGACGCGGTTGGTGACGTCGCCGACGGCGTAAACGTTGGCGATGCTGGTGCGCGAGAATTCGTTCACG
>JASHWN010000628.1 GCA_030044035.1 Xanthobacteraceae bacterium | reverse complement strand
TCGCGCAGGAGCCCGATCGGGCCGCCGACCGCGGCTTCCGGCCCGATATGGCCGACGCAGAAGCCGCGCGTGGCGCCGGAGAAACGACCGTCGGTGATCAACGCCACCTTGCCGCCCATGCCCTGGCCGTAGAGCGCGGCGGTAGTTGCCAGCATTTCGCGCATGCCGGGACCGCCTCTGGGCCCCTCATAGCGAATAACCAGCACGTCGCCTTCCCTGTATTTCTTGTTTTTCACAGCTTCGAAGCAGGCTTCTTCGCCGTCGAAACAGCGCGCCGGTCCGGAGAATTGCAAGCGCTCCATCCCGGCAACCTTAACGATGGCGCCTTCCGGCGCGAGATTACCTTTCAGGCCGATGACCCCGCCGGTCGGCAGGATCGGCTTGTCGGCCGGCCGGACCACGTCCTGATCGGGATTCCACTTCACCGATTTGAGGTTCTCGGCGATGCTGCGGCCGGTAACGGTGAGGCACGCGCCGTGCAAATAGCCATGGTCGAGCAACGTCTTCATCAACAGCGGAACGCCGCCAGCCTCGAACATGTCTTTGGCGACATAGCGGCCGGACGGTTTCAAATCGGCGATATAAGGTGTTCTTTTCAGGACTTCTGCGACGTCGAACAGATCGAACTTGATGCCGCACTCGTTGGCGATCGCCGGCAGGTGCAGCGCCGCGTTGGTCGAGCCGCCGGTCGCCGCGACGACCGCCGCGGCATTCTCCAAAGCCTTGCGGGTGACGATGTCGCGCGGGCGGATTTTTTTGACGATCAAGTCCATGATCATCTCGCCCGCCAGCATGCAGAATTTGTCGCGGATCTCGTAAGGCGCCGGCGCGCCGGCCGAATAGGGCAAAGCGAGGCCGATCGCCTCCGAAACCGTCGCCATGGTGTTGGCGGTAAACTGTGCGCCGCAGGCGCCCGCCGACGGGCAGGCGTTCTGCTCGAGCGTCTCGAGATCGGCGTCCGACATGGCGCCGATCGAGTGCCTGCCGACCGCCTCGTAGACGTCCTGGATGGTGACCGGCTTGCCCTTGAAGGTGCCGGGCAGGATCGAGCCGCCGTAGATGTAGATCGACGGCACGTTGAGCCGGCACATCGCCATCATCATGCCGGGCTGCGACTTGTCGCAGCCGGCGACCCCGATCAGCGCGTCATAGGCGTGGCCGCGGACGGTCAGCTCGACCGAATCGGCGATGACCTCGCGCGAGGGCAGCGACGCCTTCATGCCGCCGTGGCCCATGGCGATGCCGTCGGTCACCGTGATGGTGCAGAACTCCCGCGCGGTGGCGCCGCCGGCGGCGACGCCCTGCTTGACCGCCTGGGCCTGCCGCATCAGCGCGATGTTGCAGGGCGCAGCTTCATTCCAGCAAGTGGCGACGCCGACGAAGGGCTGGTGGATCTGCTCGGAGGTCAGCCCCATGGCGTAATAGAACGCACGGTGGGGGGCCCGTTCCGCGCCTTCAGTGGCGTGCCGGCTCGGCAGGCGTGTCTTCAACTGTGTCTTGGCGTCCATCGAACTCACAAGGGCCACGTCAATGGCCCCCTCGCCCCCGTCCCCCTCACGCCGATTTCAGGGCATAGCCCCTTCCCTGAAATCGGAAAGCACCCCAATGGTTGCTTGTGCCATTGGCGCGCGGCCTTCGATCTCAAAGAATCCTATGGCCAAAAAGCGGCGCCAGGCGCAGTGGCAGCGGACAACAATTAAATGTTCCCGCCGTGTGTCTCTGCGGCCACAGATTCGTGACCGCCGCCGCGTTGCTGTTAACTTAGGGTTTACCGTGCGGCATCGCGACTGCGACATTGAGCGCATGGGTAAGCGGCTCACCCGCAGCTTTTTCAGTCGCAGCGTCCATGAGGTGGCGCCGGACCTGATCGGGGCGGTGCTCTTGGTCAACGGCGTCGGCGGCCGGCTGGTCGAGGTCGAGGCCTACCACCACACCGACCCGGCCGCGCACAGCTATAGCGGGCCGACCGAGCGCAATGCGGTCATGTTCGGCCCGCCGGGCTACGCCTACGTCTATCGCTCCTACGGCATTCACTGGTGCCTGAATTTGGTTTGCGAGCCGGCGGGCTCGGCCAGCGCCGTCCTGATCCGCGCCATCGAGCCGACCGCGGGGCTTGCGGTAATGCGGCGGCGGCGAGGGCTGGCCGACGAGCGCCTGTTGTGCTCCGGGCCGGGCCAGGTCTGCGAAGCCCTCGGCGTCACCCACGCCCACAACGGCCTCGCGCTTACCGCGCCGCCATTCGCCATTTTCGCCCGCGAGGGCGACGAGGAGGTGATCGCCGGCCCGCGCATCGGCATCACCAAAGCGGTGGAAAAGCCGTGGCGCTACGGCCTGAAAGGCTCGCGGTTTCTCAGTAAGCCGTTTGCGCCGGCACGTTAGGACGGCAATCTGAAGCCCGGGTCGAAGCCAAGCTCCCTGCGCGCCTTGTCGATCGAGACCGTGCCATCCTCATCGGCAATGTTGTAGATGCCGGAGCCGCGCGTGAGCGCAAGGAACGCGGCGTGTGCGGCGGCATCGACGTG
>JASHWN010000627.1 GCA_030044035.1 Xanthobacteraceae bacterium | reverse complement strand
GGCTGGACGGTTCGGCCGTTCCGGCCGTCGTCTCCGCAGCGGCGGGCGAAGCCGGCGCTTGCTCTGTTTGTTGCGCCGTTCCGGCCCCCTGCGGATCGGGTTGCGCGCCATTGGCCGGTGTGGTTTTGCCGGCCCCTTCGGCGCCGACCGGGGCCGGGTCTGCATGTGCCGTGTTGGCCGCATCGGTCTTCGTGGCGGTGCTGGTCTGGGCGGTTTCGATCGGCTTCGGCAGCGCCGCCGTCGGCGTCGGCTTGTCCTTATGCACGAACAGATGCGGGTCGGCGAACACGACCGGCTGCAATTCCAGATTGGCGATGATCACGCGCATGCCCATGGTCGGCAGCCCCCACAGCTCGGCAGCGAAACTGTGCGGCATGCGGATGCAGCCGTGCGATGCCTGGTGGCCGACACCCGGGCCTTCGTGCAGGGCCACGCCCGACCAGGTGATGCGTTCCATGAACGGCATCGGCGCGTTGCTGTAGATATTCGAATGGTGATAGCGGTCGCGCTGGATGACGCTGAACACGCCGAGCGGCGTGAGATGGCCGGGTACGCCGGTCGCCACCGGCACGTCGGCGATGTGCTGGCCGTCGCGGTAAAAGTGCAGCCGCTGCTGCCTGATCGAGATGATGGCCTGCATCGGGCCTTTCGGCAGCTCGACGACCGGCTGTTTGCTCGCTTGCGCAGCTGGGTGATGTGGAGGCCTATGCTTGATGGGGAAATAATAATATTGGGCCGATGCCGGCGAGGCGGCCAGCGCCAGTCCCATGCCCAGCAGCCACACGTTGCCAAGCAGGATTGCTGTAATGCGGTGAGCCGACGCGAAGCCGCCTCCGGCGTTTTGGTGTTGCAATTTGGCAACCTTTGCTGAGACGAGCCGATGATTTGAGGGGCAAATCATACTGGACACCCCGACCTTCTGCCTATCCGCCAGCCGCCAATCATGCGAAATATCCCCGATTAGGGTAATCAAAAAACCGTGGTCTGCCGCCCGCCCGCGCTGCGGTCTGTCCGATTAACCGCAGGCGGGGCTCAGCCGGTGCGCCCCCGCGCCGTGAGCCCGAAAGCTCGCGCCAGCAGCTCGTAGGAGTGCCGGCGCGCCACATGATCATAAACCATCGTTGTGACCATTAGTTCGCTGGCGCGTGTCGCTTCGATGAGCCGCAGCAACCTGTCCTTCACCGCCTCAATGCTGCCAACGATGAGGCGGGCGCGATGCCGCGCGATGCGGTCGCGGTCGATCGGCGTGTAATCGTAGGCGGCGGCTTCATCGGGCGAGGCGAGCGGGGCGTATTCGCCCTTGGCGCGGCGGGCGAAATGCAGATCGGCGCTCGAGGCGAGCCGTTCGGCCTCGGCGTCGGTGTCGGCGGCGATCACCGCGGCGGCGAGGATGGCGTAGGGCTCCGCCATGGTCGCCGACGGCTTGAAGTGCGCGCGGTAGGTCAGCATCGCGCTTTCGGCGTCGTAGTCGGAGAAATGATGGGCGAACGCGAAGCCCGTGCCGACGGCGGCGGCGAGTTCGGCGCTGTAGCCGCTCGAGCCAAGGAGCCAGATCGGCGGCAGCGCCACGTCGGCGGGCACGGCGCGCACTTTGCGGAACGGATGGCCTTCCGGATAGCCGCCACGTTCGAGCAGCAAGAGCTCCTGAAAGCGCTCCAGAAAATCGTCACCCTCGCGCGCGTCCTGCCTGGCGCGCAGTGCATACGAGGTGACCGGGTCGGTGCCGGGCGCGCGGCCTAGCCCGAGATCGATGCGGCCCGGAAACAGCGCCTCCAACACCTTGAAGCGCTCGGCCACCATCAGCGGCGCGTGGTTCGGCAGCATCACGCCGCCGGCGCCGACGCGCATCTGCCTCGTCACCGCCGCGATCTGGCCGATCATGATGTCGGGCGCGGAGCTGGCGATGTTCGCGAGATTGTGGTGCTCGGCGACCCAATAGCGTTTGTAGCCGAGCTGCTCGGTAAGCTCTGCCAGATCGAGCGAATTGCGCAACGCCGCCGAGCCGGGTGTCGCGGTCGTGACTGGAGAGACATCGAGAACGGAGAGCGGAATCAAGCGCGAGGGTCCGGCGATGATGAAGGCGCATCATCGTACGCGCTCTTCGATCGCGCTTCTATGATGCTTTCCGAATGCTCATGGCAAGTTCTTGCCCTGATCGCCCCCTGCGAAATCGACGGCCGCGTTAGTGAGTGGCGAATTGCGTGCCGAACGAATTGTCGAAGTTGTCGTTCGTCGCAGCTTTCTTGGCCGCGGGTCGTTTCTTTGTCGGGCTCTGAATTTGCGGTGCGGTTTGAAACACCGGATTGTCGAAAATGTTGGCCGGTTGGGCGGATGATGCGGCGGCCGGGGCGCGGGCCCGCTGCACGATGCGTTTTTTGACGATGTGAAGTTGTGCGGGTTTCGGCGCGGCTTTGCGGACCGTCTTGGCAGGCTTGGGCGCGATTTTCGGCGCAGGTTTGGGCAGCGGCGTCTCGGCGTCGGGCAATGCAGGATCGGGCGTTGCGACCTTCGCGATGCTGCCGGTGATCTCTGCAGGTTGCGCCGCCGGCGCCGGTGTGGCCGCGACAGGAGGCGCTGCCGCGAGTGGAGAGCTGGACGCCGGCTCGCTCGTTTTCGCAACGGACCC
>JASHWN010000626.1 GCA_030044035.1 Xanthobacteraceae bacterium | reverse complement strand
GTGCCGGCGATGAAGCCGGTCCACGCCGGATTGACGCAGATGGTGGAGAAGAAGCCGGAATATTTTTTGGCGTGGCGCAGCCGGTTGATGCCGTCGCGCATCACATGGCCCATGGTGCCGGCGTAATAATACGGCCACACCGCCTCGGAGCCGTGTCTTTGCTCGGCGCGCAGGAACGCTTCGGCGACGCGATCGAGCGCGTCGTCCCAGGAGATCGGCGCGAACTCTTTGGAGCCTTTGGCGCCGACGCGCCGCAGCGGCGCCTTGAGCCGGTCGGGATGATGCACGCGCTCGGCGTAGCGCGCCACCTTGGCGCAGATCACGCCGGCCGTGTAGCGGTTGTCCGCGGCGCCACGGATGCGGCCGATCGTGTGCGCATCGAAGATTTCGACCTCGAGCGCACAGGTCGACGGGCAATCGTGCGGGCACGCCGACGCGGCGATTTTCTGCGGGCGGACGGCTTGGTTCATGAGCGTAACACTATCAGCGTCAGGCAGATTAGCGAAGGGCAATGTAGATGGGGTAACGGGCGGCTTTGGTAGCAAGCAAGCCGCTCGCTCGCTACGGCGCTAGTTGTGGCGCGCTCGCTCGCGGCTTGCTTGACTTCAAGGTGGTCGTCCCTCGCACTGATGGTGTGACGGAGTCGGCGAGGCCGCTCCAAGCATCGAGGAGAGACGACCATGGACTATTATGCAGGAATCGACGTGTCTTTGGAATGCTCGAGCATTTGCGTTGTGGACGCGACCGGCAAGATGGTGCGCGAAGGCAAGGTTGCGAGCGAGCCGGAAGCGCTGCTGGCGTGGTTTGGTTCGCTGGGCTGTGCACTGGAGCGGATTGGGCTGGAGGCTGGGCCGCTGTCGCAATGGCTGTTTGCGGCGCTGCAGTCGGCAGGGCGTGCGGTCGAGCTGTTGGAGACGCGGCATGTGCGGAAGGCGTTGGAGATGATGCCGGTGAAGTCGGACCGCAATGACGCGCGCGGCATTGCGCAGCTGATGCGGCTTGGCTGGTTCCGGCCGGTACATTGCAAGTCGATGGCGGCGCAGGAGACGCGGGCGGTGCTGACGGCCCGCAAGCTAGTGCAAGCGAAGCTTCGCGATGTCGAGAATAGTCTGCGCGGGATCTTGCGCGGATTTGGTTTGAAGGTCGGCAAAACCACGGCGCGGAGCTTTGCCGGCCGGATTGGCGAGCTGGTTGCCGGCCATCCGACCCTGGAGACGATTGCCCAAGCCCTGCTCGCCGCCCATGCGGTACTGTTGCGCGAGTTCAATGGCTTGGAGAAGCGCACGCGCGGCATGGCCCGTGCCGATCGGCGGGCTCGGCTTTTGATGTCGACGCCGAGCGTGGGCCCGATCGTGGCGCTCACTTATGCGGCAGCGATCGATGATCCGGCGCGGTTTCGATCATCCAGACAAACCGGCGCGCATTTCGGGTTGACGCCGAAAAAATATCAATCGGGCCAGACCGATTATACCGGCCGCATCAGTAAGATCGGCGACGCTTCGGTGCGCACCGCGCTGTACGAGGCCGCCCACATCATGCTGACGAAGCCGATCAAGGGCTGCACGCAGCTCAAGAGTTGGGCGATGCGGATCGCCAGGCGCGGCGGAATGCGCAAGGCCAAGGTGGCGTTGGCGCGCAAGCTCGCCGTGATCCTGCATCGCATGCTGATCACCGGAATGCCATTCAACGCCGCGGCAGCCGCGGCCTAGCAGAGGAGCAAAAGGTTTCGAGCAGGTCACCACACCAGGCCTTCTCGAGCGAAGTCCCTCGCCGGGACGATGGATCAGGTCAGACCGCAACCCATCCCGTCGGCGCATTGCGACCGCGCGACTGTAGATTGGTCGACCTGTCCTCTTCAAACCCCATCAGGTGGCGGCCCCGCGCCGACCCCGTACAGAAGCGAGACCCGGCGATCGGACGGAGCAAAAAGGGATTGACTGACAAAGGCCCGTTACAGAAGGATGGGTTGAGCGCAGCGAAACCCATCGCTGCTGTGAGTGCCTACACAGCGCGCACGATCCGGCTATGATCAGTCGTCCAACAGCAGGCCGACCCATGCGCCGTCTCACCTTGATTGCGGTTTTCCTCGCGTGCAGCATCGCGACCGCCGCGCGTGCCGAATACCCCGATCGTCCGATCCGGCTGGTCGTGCCGCAGGCCGCCGGCAGCGCCAGCGATACGGTGGCGCGCGTGTTTGCGGCAGCCCTTGCCAAGGAGGTCGGCCAGCAGGTTGTGGTCGATGATCGGCCCGGCGGCGCGCTCACCGTCGGCCTCGACATCGTCGCCAAATCGGCGCCCGACGGCTACACGCTGTGCATGGCGCCGATCGGGGCGCTGACCATGGCGCCGCATCTGGTGGCGCACCTGCCCTACGACATTGCGCGGGACTTTCAGCCGATCTTGGTAGTCGAGTACAGCCAATTGCTGCTCGCGGTGTCGCCGACGACCCGGTTCCATTCGGTGCGCGAGCTGATCGACTACGCCAAACAAAACCCGGGCAAGCTGTTGAACGCCTCCTCGAGCAATGGATCGCCAGGCCATGTCGCCGCCGAACTGTTCAAATTCATGACCGGCACCGACATCGTGCACGTGCCCTACAAGGGCGGCGCGCCGACCATCAACGATCTGATCGCCGGGCGCGTGCAGGTCATGTTCGAGGCGCTCAATTCGATCGCGCCATTTGCCCAATCCGGACAGGTGCGCGCGCTAGCGGTAAGCGGCGACCACAGGTCGCCCGCGTTCCCCGATCTGCCGACGATCGCCGAGGCCGGCGTACCCGGCTACTCGGCGCCGGGCTGGGTCGGCGTGATCGCGCCGGCCGGCCTGCCGCAGCCGATCCTTGACATGCTCAACGCCGCGGCCAACCGCGCCGTTCGGTCGCCAACGTTCGCCACCTGGAACGCGAAGGTTGGCAACGAACCAGGCGGCGGTACGCCGCAACAATTCGCCGCGGTGATCGCCGCCGATTCCAAGAAGTGGGGCGATGTGATCGAACGCGCCGGGATCAGGCTCGAGTAATCGTCATTGCGCGGTTTTTGCGTAACTGAAGGGGCGACACATGAAAGGCATGACAGCGTTTGGAAAAGCGTCGCGTATCGCGGCGCTGACACTCGGTTTGACGGCGGCGGCGAATGCGGCAGAGCGCCCGGGCGTGGTAGAGACGTTCGTCAGCGGTCTGGGCAATGACAGCAATGCGTCGGTGAACTGCCCGCGGACCAAGCCCTGCCGCACCTTGGCCGGCGCCTACCCGGTCACG
>JASHWN010000625.1 GCA_030044035.1 Xanthobacteraceae bacterium | reverse complement strand
TGTTGGCGGGCCCGAGATTGCCGCCTCCACATCCCGGGATCCGTGCCGGCGTCGAGGCGCCGCTGCGATCCGCATTTGGGAGGTTGTCATGCTTTCACGTCGCTCTGTCCTCATCGGCGCCGCCGGCGCCAGCCTGTTGCCGCTGCGCCTGGCGCGTGCCGCCGGCAAGCCGAGCGCCGTCAATATCGACTGGGCGACTTACAATCCGGTCTCGATGGTGTTGAAGGAAAAGGGTCTGCTCGAGAAAGAGTTCGCCAAGGACGGCATCGGCATCCGCTGGGTGCAGACGCTCGGCTCCAACAAGGCGCTGGAATTTTTGAACGCCGGCTCGATCGACTTCGGCTCGACCGCCGGCTCGGCGGCGCTGCTCAGCAAGATCAACGGCAACCCGATCAAGTCGATCTACGTTTATTCCAAACCGGAATGGACCGCGTTGGTCACGCGCAAGGACGCGCCGATCCAGAAAATCACCGATCTGAAAGGCAAGCGCGTCGCGGTGACGCGCGGCACCGACCCGCACATTTTCCTGGTGCGGGCGCTGCTCTCGGTCGGCATGACCGAGCACGACATCAAGGAAGTGCTGCTGCAGCATCCCGACGGCAAGATCGCGCTCATCCGCGGCGACGTCGACGCCTGGGCCGGCCTCGATCCGATGATGGCGCAGGCCCAGGTCGAGGATGGCGCCCGGCTGTTCTATCGCAACGCCGACGCCAACACCTACGGCATCCTCAATGCGCGCGAGGAATTTTTGAAATCCTATCCGGATCTGACCAAGCGCGTGATCGCGGTCTATGAGGACGCGCGTAAATACTGCCTCGCCAATTACGACGAGGAGAAGCGGGTGTTCATCGACGTCACCAAGCTGCCCGCCGCGGTGGTCGATATCCAGCTCAAGGAGCGCACCGACCTTACGCATAACCGCATCGGGCCGCAGCAGCGCGACACCATCCTGCAGGCCGGCCTCGCCTTGCAGAAAGCCGGCGTGATCCCGGCCAACGTCGACGTCAAGCAGGCGCTCGACGATCTGGTCGACGACCGCTACGTGGCGGCGTGATCGAGGCTGCCTTTCCTCGCGTACGGGAGAGGTTTAGCCACATTGCATTTGCGGCAGCCGCCATGTCACTTGGAACCATGACCATCGCGGCCGAACAGCGCGGTGCCATGCCGGCAGAGCGGGCCGCACCCAGAAAATGGGCGCGCCTGGCGCGGCCGGCGCTTGGCTTGGTGCTGCCGGTCACGCTCGCGGTGGTGTGGGAGTTCATCGTGCGCATGGGCTGGGCGAGCGGCCGCCTGGCGCCGCCGCCGTCGGTGATTTTCGCTACTTTCGTCGACCTCGCTCGCAGCGGCGATCTGCAGCGCCACACGCTGGTCACGCTCGGCCGCGTCGCCGCCGGCTTCGGCATCGGGGTGAGCGTCGCGACGGTGATCGGCGCCGCGGCCGGCTATTCGCCGCTCATCCGGCGCTTGCTCGACCCCAGCCTGCAGGCGCTGCGCGCCATCCCGTCGATCGCCTGGGTGCCGCTGTTCGTGCTCTGGCTCGGCATTTTCGAAGCCTCGAAGGTGCTGCTGATCGCGGTCGGCGTGTTCTTTCCGGTCTATTTGGGCCTGATGGGCGCCATCCAATCGGTCGATCGCAAGCTCGTCGAAGTCGGCCGCGCCTTCCGGCTGTCGGACGTGGCGATGGTGCGGCGGATTCTGCTGCCGGCGGTGCTGCCGGCTTACGTTATTTCGCTGCGCTCGGGCCTCGGTCTCGGCTGGATGTTCGTCGTCGCCGCCGAGTTGATGGGCGCCTCCGAAGGCCTCGGTTATTTGTTGATCGACGGCCAGGAGCTCGGCAAGCCGGCCGAGATCGTCGCCGCCATCGTGGCGTTCGCCATCGTCGGCAAGGCGACCGATTGGCTGATCGCGCTCGCCGCGGCGCCGTTCCTGCGCTGGGAAGACGTGGTACGGCAGGAGTAGAAACGTTTGGTGTATCCCGGGCGCAGCGCAGCACGGAGTGGTGCGCTGCAGACCCGGGATCGTTACAAATTCAGCGTCTGGAAAGGTCCCGGATCAGCGGTGCACCACTTCGTGCTGCACCGCATCCGGGAAACAAAAGCGGACCATGCTTGTCCTCGACCGCGTCAGCAAAACCTACCCGAACGGCGTCCATGCGCTGGGCGGCGTCTCGACCGAAGTCGAGCTCGGCGAGATCGTCGCCGTGATCGGCGGCTCGGGTTGCGGGAAATCGACGCTGTTGCGCGCCATCAGCGGTCTCGATCCGGCGAGCGAAGGCACGGTGCTGCTCGACGGCGAGCGCATCACCGCGCCGCACGAGAAGATCGGCATCATCTTCCAGGAGCCGCGGCTGCTGCCCTGGCTCAAAGTTGCCGGCAACGTCGGCTTCGGGCTCGGCGACCGGCCTCGGCAGGAGCGGGCGGCGCGCGTTGCCACCGCGCTCAAGCGCGTCGGGCTTGCCGACAAGGCAATGGTTTGGCCGCGCGAACTGTCGGGCGGCCAGGCACAGCGCGTTGCCATCGCCCGCGCGCTGGTGCCGCGGCCCGAGGTGCTGCTGCTGGACGAGCCGTTCTCGGCGCTCGACGCTTTTACCCGCACCGACCTGCAGGACCATCTGCTCGACCTGTGGGCTGACGCCAAGCCGACCTTGATCCTCGTCACCCATGACGTCGACGAAGCCATCGTGCTCGCCGACCGCGTCATGGTGATGTGCCCGCGGCCCGGCCGCATCTTCGACGAGATCGAAGTCGCTCTGCCGCGGCCGCGCGACCGCCAATCGGCGGCGTTCGATTTCGTCAAGCGCCGCGTGCTGGCCGCGCTCGACCGCTCGCTCAGCCGCGCCGTCGCACCCGCCGACGGCGAGGCCAAAGCCAGCGCCGGCGCCGCGCTGTGGTGGTAGGCGGAAGCCAGGAATCGGAAATCACAAATCAGAAATCGGAAATCGGAAGTCATAAGCCAAATCTGGATGACAGAACGCCGCCGCCGGATTATCTATCCGACTTCTGACTTCCGACTTCAGCCTTCCCCGCGAAAGGATTTCGCGATGGACTCCGCCGCACTGCGTGCGCTGCAGGCGCCGATCAAGGAGCGCTACAAGAGCGAGCCGAACGCCGCCTTCATCACGCTCAAGGCCAAGGGCGCGCTCGATGACGCCAACATCGTCTGCAAGGTCGAAACCGGCCGCGCGCTGGCGGTCGCCGGGCTGCATCCCGCCACCGGCGGCACCGGACTCGAACTCTGCTCCGGCGACATGCTGCTCGAAGCCTTGGTAGCCTGCGCCGGCGTCACCCTGAAGGCGGTGGCGACCGCGCTCGATATCCCGCTGAGGTCCGGCACCGTGTCCGCCGAAGGCGACCTCGATTTCCGCGGCACGCTCGGCGTCGCCAAGGACGCGCCGGTCGGCTTCGCCCAAATTCGCCTGCGCTTCGACGTCGACAGCGACGCGCCGGCCGACAAGCTCGACCAATTGCTCAAGCTCACCGAGCGCTATTGTGTGGTCTTCCAGACCATCCGTAGCGGCCCGCCGGTCGAGATCAGCTTAAAGCGCAAGTGACGTCATTCCGGGGCGCCGCGCAGCGGCGAACCCGGAATCCACAATCACAATCGGTGCAGTTCCTCTCCGATTGTGGTTATGGATTCCGGCTCTCGCTCGCTCTGCTCGCTCGGCCGGAATGACGCGGATGTTTCTGCGATGACGCCCTCAGCCCTGCATTTCCTGCTCGACCTCGCGCTCAAGATGGCGTTCACCGCGACCGTCGTGGTCGTCATATCGGTCGTGGTCGAACGCTCGGGCCCTTTCATTGGCGCGCTGATCGCGGCGCTGCCGACCGCCGCCGGCGCTGCCTATATCATTCTCGGCTTCGAGCACCCGCCGGATTTCATCGCCGCGAGCGCGGTCGGCAGCGCGGCGGCGGCGGCGACGGTTTCGATCTTCGCGCTGATCTATACCGTGCTGGCGCAGCGGCACGGCATCGTGCTCAGCCTCGGCGTCGCCATGGCGGTGTGGTTCGTCGCCGGGACCGCGTTGCGCCTGGTCGCCTGGACGCCGCTGAGCGCGACGCTGCTCAACATCGTGGTGTTCGGACTGACCGTGCCGCTGAGCTGGCGCTACCGCACGTTGGGCGCGCCGGCAAAATTCATGCGCACGGCCTACGACATTCCGCTGCGCGCGCTCACCGCCGCTGTCGTCGTCGCCACCGTGACGACGGTAAGCTACAGCATCGGCTCGTTCCTCTCCGGCGTGTTCGCGGTGTTTCCGATCGTGATGGCGAGCTCGGTCATCATCCTG
>JASHWN010000624.1 GCA_030044035.1 Xanthobacteraceae bacterium | reverse complement strand
GTGGTTACGTCGCCGTGGCGTTGCTTAAATCCAGTCTCACCTCAAATTCTCGGATGGGCAGGCGAGCTACCAAATGAGCGAATGATGTAATCAGCTTGCTTTCCTTTTCTTACAAACTCGTGCGACCAAGTAGGCCAAACGTGTTCCCGATCTAAGTCCGTTCGAGAACAGAAAATGCACTTGGTTACCAGTCGCCGCTGTTTTTGGCGCGCCACCTTCATGCTATCCTCTCCCTATGGATAGCGACTCGCGCAGCAAGCGTAGCCCGGATTGAGCGGCAGCGAAATCCGGGTGGACGGCGAGGCTGAGCCCGGATTTCGTTTCACTCAATCCGGGCTACGCTCGCTCCGGCGCGAAGGTGGATTGATGTCGGCGCTGCGCGCCGAGTACGTCGGCATGAAGGCGCTATGCGGTGTCGCTGGTCCCGCGCGTACGATTGTCGAGTAGAATGCTCGCCGCGTCGAGCAGGGTCGTCGCCTCATAGAGCGGCGGTTCGACATCGCGCAGCATTGCCAGTGCCTGATCGGTGTCGCCTGCCTCGGCGCGCGCCTGGGCCGCCCGCGCGGCGCTGGCCGCCGCCTCCAAGTGCCCGCTGATGCGGCGCACCAGGTCCTGCTTCGCGCTTGCCGCTTGCAGATCGGCCATTTAGCGCGCCATCGCCTCGACCAGAATGACGATGCCACGACGCTCTCGTGCATCGCGGACGTTCATGAACGCTCTGATCAACGCAAGCCCGTCGGCAGTCATCAGGAAATCCGATATGTACGATGGCAGCGCCGTCTTCCTGCTGCCGGGTGTGGGAAAATCCTCGAAAAAGAAGCCGATCGGCACCTGCAGGATTTCGGCGAGCTGCTGCAATCGGCCGGCGCCGATCCGGTTATTGCCTTTCTCGTATTTCTGCAGCTGCTGAAACGAAACGCCGAGCCCTGCGGCCAGCCTCTCTTGCGGCATGTCGAGCATCAATCGCCGCATCCGCACGCGGGCGGCGACCTGCCGGTCGATCGCGTTTGGACGTCTATTCACCATGCTCGACAACTGCCGCACGTTTGCCCGGCATTTGTCCGTCAGGCGCGCGCCATCCGTTCAGCCTCCACGATGAGCGACACGCAAGGCGATGCAGTGCGCTCAAAGAGTGCCTGATGCGTTTTGCGGGCTTCAAATTTCGGCTACCGAGGAAAGCAAGCCCCACAAGTTTTGTTTGTACGATTCGTATTAATAATCTAAGATAGTATGCAAGTTTCTGTCATTAAAGTCGCGTCGCGAGTTGATTCGATACGGTCTAACCAATGAGCGACATCGAGACCCGCCTGTTCCGCTATTTCGTGGCGGTCGCCGAGGAGCGGCATTTCGCGCGAGCGGCCGAGCGGCTCGGCATCACGCCGCCGACGCTCACCCATCAGTTCAAGAAACTTGAACGGGAGCTGCGGGTGAAGCTCGCCAAGCGAAAAGGCAACACCCGCGTCATCCTGACCGAAGCCGGCCAGCGCTTTCTGCCCCGCGCACGCGAAGTGCTGCGCCAGGCCGAAGAGGCGGCGGCGGTCGCTCGCGGTGACTAGTTCGAATCCAGCGCCGGCCTGGCCGGGAGTTCCTCCGCTGGCCTCGGTCGTGCCCGGCTACGAGGTGAGCGCATGGTACGGCCTCGGTGCGCCTAAGGCCACGCCGGCGGCCACGATAGCGGCCCTGAACAAAGCGGTGAACGCAAGCCTCGCCGAGCCCGCAATCGCGGATCGCATTCGCGAGCTGGGCGCCGAGCCGACGGTCATGAGCCCGCGCGAGCTTGACGCCTTCGTCGCCGCCGACACGCAACGATGGGCCGCGGCCGCCGTTCTGAAACGTCGGCCGCCGGCGCGGTTTGCTTGTGCGCGCAACGCGCCGGCGGACTGCGGCAAGGCCCTAGGACGGAGCGAGCGCGAAGGCTTCCTCGGCCGAGGCGTCGTATTGGCTCTGCCGATCCCAGCCGTTGATCGCGGTGGCGGCGACGTACAGGTCCGCTGCACAGCCGGCGACAACGCAGGGGGCGAGCGGCCGGGGATTCGCGAGCAAGGTGTTCAGTGGGATCGTATACGGCGCGGTCGAGGGCACATTACCCGACACCGACTGGATCACGTTGACGCCCTTCCACACCGCAAAACTGTACGTGGCGTGGTTGTTCGGCTGCGACGCCGTGTAGGCGATGGTGACCGGCGCGGCCGATGGCGGCTTGGTGTACGGCAGGTAGCCGCAGACCGGATCAGCGGTGTTGCCGAGCAGCGTCGGCTCGGACAGCACGGCGCTGCACGGGGCGTTGTCGATCAGCGGCTTTGCGCTATTGCTGGTCGCAACCGGCCCGCCACTGGCGTTGACGAAATCGACCTCGATGGTGGCCTGCCCGTAAGGCAACGCCGTGGTGCTCAAGAGGTCGCCCAGATTGGCGTTGAGCCAGATTTCGCCCGGCGCGCGCACCGGGTAGCAGCCCGGCGTCGAGCCGATGGTGGCCGGCGACATGGTGGTCGTCACGAACTGGCCGGTCGACGTGTTGAGCTTCAGGTCGGTCCAGACATCCATGCCCGGCACGCCGTTGACCTTCACGCAATAATAACGGGCGCCCTTGCCGTAGGCTTGCGCGTGGTCGATCATGATCGGCAGCGTGCCGCCGAATGGGACGTTGTCGACCTGATAGAAGTAGCCGGCGAAGGCAGGCGTACTGGTGTTGGCCAGTCCGGTGGCGGTGATACCGTTGGTCGGGCCGGCAAGGACCGGCACGAAGCCGATGCCGAGGAACAGGTCGCCGGCGCTGGCCGGCATCAGGTTGCAGGTGTCGAGCTCGGCGTCGCAGGCGATCAAGAGATTGCCCGGCTGCGCCATGGCGACCGAGGATGGCCGGAACGCGGTCGGACTGACGACGGTCGCCGGCGCGCCGCCGCTCAGTTTGACGACGGAGATGCGGTTGGCCGGGTCGCGCTCGGGCACGAACAGCGCCTGCTGCGAGCCGTTGAGCCAGGTCAGGAAGAACGGGTTGGTCAGGCCGGTGACGAAGTTCGACACCGCGCCGGTGCCGAGCGCGACCTTCCTGATGCGCCCGCCGCTGGTCGGCTGTTCGCTCACATAGGCGGTCGACAGATCGCTGGTGAGCGCAATGCCGATGGCGAATTCGAGCGTATTGGCGACGACCTTGATGGTGCCGCTGGTCAGCTCGATGCGCAGCAGCCGGCCCGGATTGGCGTATTCGACCACGTAGGCGCAGGCGTGCGCCTCGTCGAGCGCGATCTGCTGCGGCGTGTTGAGGCCGCCGACGATGACGCGGGCTTGCGAGCGCGCGGCATTGCCGAGATTGACGGCCAACAGGTTGCCGACCCGTTCGGTGACGTAGGCGGTGCTGCCGTCGGCAGCGACCACCACGCTTTCCGGCTGGTTGTAGCCGGCGCCGAGCGGCTTGAGCGTCGACGTCGCAAGATCGAACGTGTCGAGCTTGCCGGTGTCGTATTCGACCAGGACGAGCTGATTGGTGGAGGGTACGAAGGTGCAGCCGATCGCACCGTTCAACCCGCCGACGAGTTTGGTTGAGCCAGGCATGATGGTACTCCTTGCCAGGGTTCGGAATTGCCGGGTCGCGGCGTTTCGCCGCGAAAATCCCGGGTGCCGATCCGTGCCACGTCTGCCGCGCCGGCACGTGTGCTTTACGTCACAGCAACAACCGTTGATTGCCGCGCGCGTTCGCTCGGATGGTCGCCCGGGATGGGGATGTTGCGGCTCGCGTCAATGCCGGCATCGCGGCCATGGTCAGGGCCGGCACCGCTGAGCTAAGCTTGAACGCCGGCGCCGGCGAAGGGGCAGGGCTCGTGAATGTGCAGTTTTGGCTGATCCAAACTTTTAACGGCGTGTCCTACGGTGCGCTCCTGTTCCTGGTCGGCAGCGGACTGTCGCTGATTTTCGGCGTCATGCGCATCGTCAACCTGGCGCACGGTTCGTATTTTCTGCTCGGCGGCTACGTGGCGCTCTCCGTGATCTGGAGCACCGGCTCCTGGGTCTTGGCGATCCCGGCTGCGGCGATCGCCATCGCGCTGCTCGGCCTGGTGATGGAGCGGCTGTTCCTGCGCCCGCTCGGCTTCGATCCGCTGCGCCAAGTGTTGTTGACGGTCGGCTTCGCCTTTTTGTTTCAGCAGGCGGCGCTCGACATCTGGACCGGCAATCCGTTCGACATCAATCCGCCCGCCGAATTGAGCCGCAGCATCGTGGTCGGCGGCCTGCACCTGCCGGTGTACCGCATTTTCATGATCGGCGTTGCGCTCGTGATCGGGCTTGTGCTGTGGCTGACGATGGAAAAGACCCGGCTCGGCGCCACCATCCGCGCCACCGTCGACGACGCCCAGATGGCGCGCGGCGTCGGCATCAACACGTCGCTGATTTCCACCTTGATCTTCGCGCTCGGCGCGCTGTTGGCGGCGGTCGGCGGCGTCATCGGCGGCGCTTTCCTCGGCGTTTATCCCGGCCTCGATTTCGAGATGCTGCCGATCGCGTTCGCGGTGGTGATCATCGGCGGCATGGGCAGTCTCGGCGGCGCCGCGATCGGCGCGCTCATCGTCGGGCTTGCCGACAATTTCGGCAAGGCGCTGTTTCCGGAAGTCTCCTACTTCACGCTGTACGCGCCGATGGCGCTGATCCTCGCGGTGCGGCCGACCGGATTGTTCGGGCGCGAATGAGCATGAGCGCCGCGCGGATCAAAATTCTCTGCATTGTCGCCGTGCTGGCGGCGGTCGCGTTGATCGTTCCGCACACCAATTCGTTCATCATACTGCTGGCAACGCGCGCGTTCGCGTTTTCGATCCTGGTGATGAGCGTCGATCTCCTGCTCGGCTTCACCGGCCTCGCCTCGATGGGGCAGGCCGCCTATCTCGGCATCGGCGCGTATCTCACTGCGATCCTGGCGACGCGCTATCACATCGGGCTGGGCTGGGATTTCTGGCTCGTGCTCGCGCTCGCCATGCTCGGC
>JASHWN010000623.1 GCA_030044035.1 Xanthobacteraceae bacterium | reverse complement strand
TAATTGCCGAACACGCTGGCTCGGTTACCATAGAAATTGACTGGGTCGAGATCCAGTTGGCGCCGACATCGTTTGAAGCCGTCGGGCGACTGTGGCATATTTCCTGCGTCGGGAGTCCTGTTAGAAGCCGCTGCAGCCGGGTGCGTGGGGGTAACATGCCGAAGGTGAAGATCTTCGTTAGTTATGCGCATGCCGATTTCAAATTCTATGCGCATTTCAAAGCAAGTCGAGTGTCGTGTATTTTGGAGGAGATTTTGCATCACCTCCGCTGTCACGATCAGCGGGCGCCGTTTTCAATTTTGATGGATCGCAAAGGTTTGGTGCTTCCGACATACGTTATTGACGAGCGAATCGATCAAGCAATTTCGGAATGCGATATCGGTCTCATTCTGCTGTCGAAGAGCTATTGTGCCTCGGAGGAGTGCAGGGCGGAATTCCGCAAGCTGCTCCAACTGAACAAGTATCTCTCAATCATCGAGATCGAGAATGCCTGGAACGAAGAATTCGCCAGCGAAATGCGACAGTTTCGTCCGGATGTCGCCCGAATATATCGCGAACCGTTCTATGGCGGCCCACCCGACGATTTTAAGCCGTTCGCCTTTCCATTGCCCCTGGCTTGCCGACCCGACGAACTCGGAACCTATTACGACGCGATCTACCGCGTCGCCACCGGAATAGAGACGCGATCCCGGGAAATCATTGCTGGCCGCAGGACTCAACAAGGCCTGAGCGGCGAGGAAGTAATGCCGCATAAGGTATTCCTGGCTGATCCAACCCCGGATGTGCGAGATGAAGCATCAAGTCTCGCGGCCGCCTTGGAGAAGGCCGGATATTCGACACTCTGCTTCAATCCGCGCCTGCATGTCACGCCGGGGATCAGCGTGGCGGAGGCAATCAAATCCGCAATCGCGAAGTGCGAGATTGCTTTCCAGGTGCTCGGCCATATCCCCGGGGGGCAGATCGAGGGACGCTCCCTGGCGCCTCTGCAATACGAAGTCGCTGCTGCCAGCGGAAAACCGTTCCACGTGTGGTCGCCGGTACTCAATCCGATTGAATGTCGGCCCGATTACGCCGATTTCCTCAGATCCATCCACTATCACCAGAACAGCTACGAGGAATTCGAGCAATATGCCGTCAAGCAGACCGAGCAGATCGTGCGCGCCGCCAACATGCAACGTCGCCGTAAGGAACTTCCCAGTGGGGCTCCGCCATACGTTGCAATCGACGTCGCTAAGCCGGACGTTCCGGTTGCAAACCTTCTCGTCGAGGCGATTCAAGCGCGCGCGGACGTTTCACAGCTCGACTTCGAAATAGACCGTGTCCAGCTCGAAGACGCTGTGAGTTATAACGACGGCATCGTCATGGTATTTGCCGGCAGCCGCGAAGGTCAGTCGCGAATCAATGCCCATTTTCCTATCATCCGAAAGATAAAGCACCGCAACGGTATGCTCGATATAGCCATCGGTGACAGCCTCGGATCTGCCCCCAGCTCGGAGTCATTGCCGTATCCCCGCGGCCCAAGCGTGCACGTCGTCAAGATAGATCGCCAGCAAATGAAGGTCGACGCCGAGACGCTTGACGAATTTCTCAAAAGCGTTTCCGCCAACGCTGCCCGAAGAACCGGTTGAGCGGTCGGGCTATGTCGTTGCGTCCGGTCGAGAGTCAGGCGCCTTATCCGGGGCTGCGATCATTTCGGCAGAATGAAGTCGATATCTTCTTTGGCCGGGACGATCACATCGACGAAATGATCGCGAAACTGGCCAAGACGCATTTTCTCTGCATTACCGGGCCGTCTGGTTGCGGCAAGTCATCGTTGGCACGCACCGGCCTCATGAACGGCCTCGCATCCGGTTTTTTGCCCGGCACCGGCTCCGACTGGATCTTCGTCGACATGCGGCCTGGGGCTGATCCGCTTGCCAGTTTGTTTCACGCAATTGCCGCCGCCATCCTGGACACATCTGACGGCAACGGCAATGAGAGCACCAGGATTGAGGAAGTTACGAGGGGCGGTTTGCAGCTCCGCGAACTCAGCAACCTGCTTGCCAATCAAGTCGCCAGCCGGTCGCGCGACCTCGCCGCTGCCCTGGATGTGGTGCAAGGTGTCGCCGGACGACCGATCCTCATACTTGTCGATCAGTTCGAGGAACTCTTCCGTTACGTGCAGAACGACCCGCGCGCGGCCGTGACTTTCGTGGATGTGCTCCTGCAAACCGTGGCGGCGGCCAAGAACATTTACGTCGCCATTACGATCAGAACGGACAGCCTCGAACAGTGTTCCAGATATCCGGGCCTCGCGCTTGCCATCAACAGCAGCCAATTCCTCACTCCGCTGCTCGATCGCTTCCAAATACAACAGGCGATCGAGGGTCCCATGGCCGTGTTCGGCGGTACCGTCGACAGCGAGCTTACGATCCGGCTCCTCAATAGCGTGGAAAATGACGCCGATAAGCTGCCGCTACTCCAGCATGCGCTCAAGCTGCTGTACCAGAGAAAGGCCGTGCAAGCCGGCTGGTTGACCTCGTCGGATTTGCACGAGCGGCCGGATGATCCGATCCGACAGGGCGAACTGCTCAGCATGCGGCTTCGGGACTTTATCGAACTTTTTCCGCTTGATACCAACGGCAGCGATCCGATCGCACAAGGGTCGACGATATTGCAGCGATTGCTCTCCGAACGGCTGGACGCGATTTATCGCGACCTCCCCGATCACCTGCAGAGGGGCGCCGAGCGGATTTTTTGCGCACTGACGGCTGTCGAATCGAGCAAGCTCGACGTCAGAGAGCCGATTAGCAGGGCCCAACTCGAGCAGACTACGAACTTGTCGCGTCAGGAAGCGCAGCAGGTGGTGCTCGCCTTCGCCGAGGCTGGCGACAGCTACCTTTCCGTAACCAAGAACCAGAACGATCCCGGCCTCGACAGCATCGACGTGACGCACGAGTGCATTTTGCGGCGCTGGGATCGCCTGCAACGCGAATGGTTGCCACGCGAGCGGATGAATGCCGACAATATCCGTTATCTCGCCCAATCGGCGAAAAATTACGAAACCAGCATCCGCCACAGGGGCTGGCTGTCGCGGATTTTTCCTGAAAGCACTCTGAGCGGCAAAACGCTGCAACTTTACCGCCAGTGGTTTGAGGCGATGCGTCCGACGGCAGCATGGGCGTCTCGCTATCTTCGCGATTTCGTCTGGTACGAAGGCCCGTCGGACAGCGTCAAGCTTTCGTCGGATGCGATATTTGAAAAGATAAGGCATTTTTTAGCTCTGTGCCGCCGCGAAAGCAGGCGCGATCATGTCAGACGGGCCGTGGCTGTTGTGGTCGTTGGGGTGCTTTGTATTATGGTGTGGTACAATGGACAGACTACGATAGAGCGATTTCAGCTATGGGCCGACGTCAATCCATTTCTGCTCCACAAGGTGCTCTCGTCGGAGCGGGAGCGAGCACTGATCCCCGGGAGCTCATTTAAAGAATGCACTATGTGTCCCGAAATGGTCGTGGTGCCAGCGGGACAATTCGTTATGGGATCGCCGGTCGGCGAACCGGATCGCCAAAGCGACGAAGGTCCACCGCACACGGTACGGATTGGCGAACCGTTTGCCGTTGCGCAATACGACGTAACATTCGACCAATGGGACGTCTGTTACAATCTTCACGGCTGCAAGAACCGGCCCGGCGATTCCGGCTGGGGGCGCGGCAGACTTCCGGTCATCTATGTAAGCTGGAACGACGCGCAGGATTACGTGAAATGGCTGAGACGAGAAACGGGCAAGCCATATCGGCTTCTGACCGAAGCGGAGTGGGAATACGCCGCTCGCGCGGGCACCACGACGGTTTATTATTGGGGCGATCAAGACGGAACGGGTCGCGCCAATTGCAGGGGTTGCGGCAGCAAATGGGGTGGCGTGCAGACAGCTCCGGTCGGTTCGTTCCCGCGGAACAACTTCCAGCTCTACGACATGGCGGGCAACGTGTGGCAATGGGTCGAGGACTGCTATCACGAGAATATCGGCTACCTTGGCGCTCCGAATGATGGTTCTGCCTGGACGGAAAGCGGCAATTGCGTTTTACGGGTGCTTCGCGGCGGCAACTGGTACGCGACTGCGAAATTCGCACGCTCCGCCAAGCGGGATAACTTCTATCCTAATGCGCAGACCAACGGCTTGGGCTTTCGGGTCGCGAGAAGGCTGGGTCCTTGATCCAGGAAGATACAGGCGCGTAGGAGGTCTTCAATGAACAAGTGCGGATCGTGGAGCTCGCGCGTCGATGCAACGTCTGACACGCGATAGCTTGGCTTCGGTACGCCGCCGAAACGCATAGCCGCCATGACCCGCCGCCGGCTACTAAGCGGGGAAGAGCAGGCGCTGTGGCGCGGCTTCGCCCGTTCCGTCAAGCCGCTGCGCCGCGCGCGGGATGCTGCGCCAGAACGAACGGCCGACGCCGCTGCGCCAGACGAGGTGAAATCTCCGGCGGCAGTCGGCCGACCAGGCGCGCCGCCTCGCGCCAAGGCGTCCGCCGAGATCTTACGGCCCAAAGCACCGCCACTCGCACCGTTGGACCGCCGGCTCAAGCAGCGCGTGGCCCGCGGCCGCGAAGCTATCGACGGCCGCATCGATCTGCATGGCTTTACGCAAGCACAGGCGCACAGCGCGCTGTCGGCCTTCTTGCAGCGCGCGCAACGCGACGGCGCCCGCCTGGTGTTGGTGGTGACCGGAAAGGGCGCAGCGCGAGGTGCGCAGCATGATGCCGAGCGCGGCGTGCTCAAGCGCCAGGTGCCGATCTGGCTGGCGCTGCCGGAGTTCCGGCCTTTTGTCCTCGGATTCGAGGTCGCGCATGTCGGCCATGGCGGCGCGGGCGCGCTTTACGTGCGCCTGCGGCGCGCCCGCTAAAATCAATCGTTAACTCTAGCCATCGCTTGGACGCGCGGTCTTCAAGTATTTGCCCTTTTCGGCTGCGAAAAAGCTTCAATCAGGTCCACCGATCAGAGTACGCGTACGTGTCAGAGATTGCGTCCGATCAACCGAAGCCGAAATCGCCGCGCAGCGGCACCGACCGAACCGCCTTTGCGCAAGTCGAGCGCTGGATGGCGTTGATCCGCGAAATGATCCTGGAGCAGGCGAAAACCTAATCGATCTTCAGCCCCGCGGACTTGATGATCGCCGTCCACTTTGCGGTGTCTTGCTTGAGGAATTGTCCCAGCGCTTCGGGCGAACTGGGCGCGGGCGTGTAGGCGGTGGCGGTGAGTTTCTTGACGACGTCGGGTTCGGCGAGCGCCTTGGCGATTGCGGCATTGAGCTTTTGCACGATCGCGACCGGCGTCTTCGCCGGCGCAAACACGCTCTGCCAGGATTCGACTTCATAACCGGGTACGCCGGCTTCGGCGATGGTCGGCACGTCCGGCGCCGCCGGCGACCTTTTGCTGCCGCTCGAGCCAAGCACCCGGACCTGCCCTGACCGCGAATAGGTCAACAGTTCGCCGCTGCCGAAATAGCAATCGACGCGGCCGGGAATGAGATCGATGAAGGCCGGCGCGGCGCCGCGATATGGCGCATGCGTCATGTGAATCTGCGCCATCTGCATGAACAAGAGTTCGGCGAGATGCGGTCCGCTGCCGGTGCCGGGCGAGGCCATGATCAGCTTGCCCGGACGCGCCTTGGCATAGGCCACGAATTCGGCGACCGTCTTGGCCGGCGACGAGTTCGGCACGAACATGAAAAACGGAAATCTCGCCACCAGCGAAACCGGCGCCAGATCCGCCATCGGATTGTAGGTGAGCGCGCGATACAGCGCCGCATTCGCCGACAGCGACGAGGTGCCGTACAGGATCGTGTAGCCGTCGGGGTCGGAATGCGCCACGAACTCGTTGCCGATATTGGTGCCGGCGCCGCCCTTGTTGTCGACGACGACCTGCTGGCCCAAAATTTTCGACAGCCGATCGGCGACGATCCGCGCGTTGGTATCGGTCGGACCGCCGGCGGCGATCGGCACGATCAGGTGCACCGGCCGATCCGGCCAGCTGCCGGCCGGCGTTTGCGCGCGTGCGATGCGCGTAAGGATGCCCGGCGCCAGAGCGGAGGCGGCGGACAAGGCGATCAAGCGGCGACGCGTGAGCATGGCGACACCCCGGCTGGACCCGCGGCAGATTAGCGGCAAAAACCGTCCGCCGCCATGCGCTGCCGACGCGTCACACCGACCCGGAGCCGGAAGCACGCCGGGCGGCATGCCGACGCGCATAGGCACCCCCGACCATCGATTACGCTCGCCGCATAATAATTTGACGTTGACTGGTCTCAGCCCTGCGTTATAACTATGTTATAACGTTCGCTGGAGCTGCACTATGAAGGCCGCTATCCGCCGAATGGGAAACTCGCAAGGCGTCATCATTCCAAAGCCTGTACTCGCCGAGATCGGCGCCAAGGCGGGCGACAAGTTCGACATGAAGGTCGAGCGCGGCAAGATCGTCATGGTGCGCTCCAGGCGTAAGCCGCGGGAAGGATGGGCGGAGGCGAGCAAGGCGCTGGCAGCTGCGGGCGAGGGCGGATTGGTTTGGCCGGAATTTGGCAATGAAGCCGATAAGGACTGGACGTGGTAGCGCGCGGCGAGGTGTGGCTGGCGCGGCTTGGTCCGACTGAAGGTCGCGAAATACGAAAGACACGACCTTGTGTGATTGTCTCTCCTCCTGAATTGCATGATTTTCTCGATGTCGTCATCATCGCGCCGCTGACGACAGGAAGCCGTCCGGCGCCCTTTCGATTATCGCTAAAGTTCGCCGGAAAGAGCGGCTTTATTTTGCTCGATCAGATTAGAACCATTGACAAACGCCGATTCACAAGACGGCTCGGCGCTATAAGCCGGCGCGACCTATCGGCGACTTTGGCGTTGCTGCAGGAACTTTTCAGCGAATAGACTTTTGCGACCGCTGCCGAGCGAAGCGGATATCCTCGGAACAGGCGAATGTAGTGAATGATCCGACTCTGCCGTCTGACGATCGATGTTGCTGCGCTGCAATCTACTCACAAGATAAACCGGCTCAAATCGGCGTTCTTGGCGAGATCGCCGATGTGCTTGTGCACGTAGGCGGCGTCGATCTTGACTGTTTCGCCGTGGCGGTCGGGAGCCGCGAACGACACCTCGTCGAGCACGCGCTCCATCACGGTCTGCAGCCGGCGTGCGCCGATGTTTTCCACGCTGGCATTCACCGCCACCGCCACGTCGGCGACCGCGTCGATCGCGTCCTCGGAAAACTCCAAGGTCACGCCTTCGGTCGCCATCAGCGCCACGTATTGCTTGATCAGCGAGGCTTCCGGCTCGGTCAAGATGCGGCGGAAATCGTCGCGGGTCAGCGGCTTGAGCTCGACGCGGATCGGCAACCGGCCTTGCAGCTCGGGCAAAAGGTCGGACGGCTTGGAGATGTGAAACGCGCCCGACGCAATGAACAAAATATGGTCGGTCTTCACCGAGCCGTGCTTGGTGGCGACAGTGGTGCCTTCGATCAGCGGCAGCAGATCGCGCTGCACGCCTTCGCGCGATACGTCGGCGCCGATGCGGCCGTCGCGCGCGCAGATCTTGTCGATCTCGTCGAGAAACACGATGCCGTTGTTCTCGACTGCCTTGATGGCTTCCTGGGTCAGCTGATCGGAATCGAGCAGCTTGTCGGATTCCTCGTTGACCAGGATGTCGTAGGAATCCTGCACAGTGACGCGGCGAGTCTTGGTGCGGCCGCCGCCGAGCTTGCCGAAAATATCGCCGATCGAAATCGCGCCCATCTGGGCGCCAGGCATGCCCGGAATGTCGAACATCGGCAAACCGCCGCCGCCGGCCTGCACCTCGATTTCGATCTCCTTGTCGTTGAGTTCGCCGGCGCGCAGTTTTTTGCGGAACGCTTCTTTGGTCGAGGCGCCGGCGCCGGCGCCAACCAGAGCATCGAGCACGCGGTCCTCGGCAGCCTGCTGGGCGCGCGCCTGGA
Source organism: Xanthobacteraceae bacterium (assembly GCA_030044035.1). Taxonomy (GTDB): domain Bacteria; phylum Pseudomonadota; class Alphaproteobacteria; order Rhizobiales; family Xanthobacteraceae; genus BOG-931. The sequence continues at coordinate 46 of JASHWN010000623.1, read as the reverse complement.
CGTCCTTGCGCTTCTTCTCGCGGGTCTGGGCGATGGCGATTTCGAC